>NZ_CALFPF010000515.1 GCF_937919775.1 uncultured Gimesia sp. | reverse complement strand
AATTGCTTTGAAAAGGAAAGGTTCCTAGGAATAATACGTTACTCACCCAAAAACGTCGAGGAATTTCCCAAAAGTACTCCAGGAACGTGAAAGGAAGTCACTGAAACTCCACCACTTACCAAAATATATTACCCATTTTAACATCCCGAATTCCAAAGGGTGGGGCAGTTCCCGGCCGCACACTCAGATTCATACAGGAAAGTACAGGGAATCTCCACCCTGCAAAAGCCACAAACTCGGCACAATCCACAAAACCACTAATTTCAATTCTAGTACCCCTGCCCCGATGTAGCAAGATAAGCCTTTGATCGGTTACCCTATTTATTAGTGCTCGGTTTACTGCAAATGGTAACGAATGATTTCATCTGTCCTTTACTACTTCGAGAAAAATTCAAATCCTCATGCAACATTTACTGACAGCGGGAGCCCAGCGCGCATTGAGACAGGCGGCAATGATTGCGCGCAGTTCAGCAGAATCAGAGCTGGAAGCCATTCATCTGCTGGCGGCACTGGCCTGTGAAGAATCGAGGGCAGCGGAAATACTGCAGACACACCAGATTGAACTGGCAACGATTCTGACTGAGTTTCAGCTTCGGCTACCTGATGAACCCATGAATACAGCCGCGGCCAGCCCGGATCAGCCGTTTGAGCTCTCAGAGGCGCTACATCAGTTTCCCTCATTGCGGGAGATTTTGAACAGCGCGTTACAACAGGCCAGCCAATCGGCGATTCCCACCGAAATTGGAAGTGAGCATCTTTTGTGGGGGCTGCTGACAACCGCCGGCAGTCAATCAGACTGGTTGTCTGCTCAGGGAAGCCTGTCTGCAGCATCTCTGGAACACTCCATTAATATAGGTCACGACCATTCTACAACCCCGATTAATGTGGATTTCGCATTTCGTACGGTTTCCACAACCGTCAGCGACCAGACAAATACCTTGAGAACCATCGATGCCGCTGCCAACCGTCTGCGGGAAGGTCTGCGAGTGATAGAAGATTATTTGCGTTTCACATTGGACGATGCGCATTTGATGGGACTTCTCAAAACCACCCGCCACCAGTTGGTGGACGCTCTCAAATTCATCGGACAGGAATCTCTGATTGCCAGCCGCGACACTCTCAACGATGTCGGGACCAGCATCAGCACCACTTCTGAATTTGATCGACAATCGATAGAGCATCTGTTGCAGGCAAATTTGAAACGAGTGCAGGAGGCAACACGCACACTGGAAGAGTTTGGCAAATTGATTTCTGTGGAAGCAGCTTCCATTTTCAAACAGATGCGTTATTCTCTCTACACTCTCGAAAAAAGTATCCTGGCGTGTGTCTATAACCAACGCAGACTGGGAAATTGCCGGCTTTACCTGCTGGTATCTGAGTCTTTGTGCCATCACGGCTCAGGGCCTGCGATTCGTGAGTCGCTGGCAGCCGGCGTAGGCATCGTACAGATTCGCGAAAAAGAAATGACAGATCGACAACTTCTGGAGCATGGAAAACGTGTGCGCGAGTGGACGAGAGCAGCAGACGCCATCCTGATCATGAATGATCGTCCGGATCTCGCGATTGCCATAGACGCCGATGGCGTACACGTCGGTCAGGATGAGTTGCCGGTACGTGAAGTCAGACAAATTGTCGGGCCACGCCGCATGATCGGGGTCTCCACACATAACATCGAGCAAGCCCGGCAGGCAGTACTGGACGGAGCCGACTATCTGGGGGTCGGACCGACGTTTCCCACCACCACAAAATCATTCGCCGAACATGAATATGCGGGCCTGAATTTTGTGAAACAGGTTGCAGCAGAAATCAGGCTGCCCTGGTTTGCCATTGGCGGTATCAACGCAGACAATTTGAAACAGGTATTACAGGTGGGCGCGCAACGTTGCGCTGTCAGCAGCGTCATTTGCAGCCACGAGCATCCCGGCCAGATTACCAGAGCGTTACTGGCACAGTTCCCGGGCTGATTTCTCATTAATATATTATATAGAATAAATCCATCACCATTATGTCAGTCAAGCAGTTACAGCCCGTTTCACTCGGCCCCTATGAATTGAAATCTCCGCTGTATCAAGCGGCGCTGAGCGGTTACAGTGATTATCCGATGCGCGTCATCGCTGCCAGACTGGGGGCTGCATATACCCTCTGTGAAGTCATGATTGACCGGATGATCGTACAATCCAAACAGGGTAAACAGAACTCGATGATGTACTGTCATCAGGACGAGTTTCCGGTTGGCGGTCAACTGATGGGTTCGGAACCGGAAGAATTTGGGCCTGCTGCGCAAAGGCTGGTAGATGCCGGCTTTCATGTGATCGATATCAACTTCGGCTGTCCTGTCAAAAAGGTCATGAGTCGTTGTCGCGGTGGCTATCATTTGAGTCAGCCTGAAGTCGCCCTGGAAATCATTTCCCGTGTTCGCGATGCCGTCCCCGATCAACTCCCTGTGACGTTAAAAATGAGGCGCGGCATTGATGACACTGCAGAATCAGAAGACCACTTCTTTCGTATCTTTGACGGTGCCTACGAACGCGGTCTGGCTGCCATCACCGTACATGGACGAACCGTGCATCAAAAATATGTTGGCCCCAGCAACTGGGAATTTCTCAAAAAAGTCAAGCAGCACGCCGGCGAAAGAACCGTCATCGGAAGTGGTGATCTGTTTTCGCCGCAGGCCTGTCTTGATATGTTGCGCGTCACTCACGTCGATGGCGTTTCAATTGCCCGGGGCGCGATCGGAAATCCCTGGATCTTTCAACAGACGGCTGACTTACTCAGAGGTCAGTCGATTTCCCCACCCGACATCCATGAGCAACACGCTGTAATCACCGAACATTTTGAAATTGCCCGCGCATTTTATGGAGAGCAAAAAGTCTGCAATACCATGCGCAAGTTCGGCATTTTTTATTCCGAACTTCATCCAGAACGAACAGCCGTCCGCGATGCCTTTATCGCCGTCAAAACAGCAGAACAGTGGCTGCAGGTGCTCAAGCAATGGTACCGCGAGAACGCCCCCGGGAAATTTCCACCGGTTGAGAAACCAAATCCGCTATCACTGGAAGCAGCGACTCCCTGAAAACGCTGAGTCAATTCTCTCGACGACAGCCCATCTCAATGCAGACCCTTTTGCGCGCTTTTTACAATTTTGATATTGAATTGAACTTTTGATCGAGGTCTCTCAAGAGCATCCGTTTGTCAACGCTTCACGCCGATTGTAGCGAATATGCTAAACATTCAGGGAAACTAAAAGAGGGATTTGACTCAATATTTTTTGACTGTCGCCAAAACCAACGTAGAGTTTTAAAAATCTTCCTTATAAATTCATACGATCACACAAGCGCTTTGTGGTTGCCCAGAAATCCATTAAAGACCCCTCATAATGTCCTATGAGTTAACAACCAACACGATTTGGGTACTTACCTGTACCAGCCTGGTTTTCTTGATGCAGGCCGGTTTTTGCTGCCTTGAATCTGGCCTGTCCAGATCAAAAAACAGCATTAATGTGGCCACCAAGAATGTGGTCGACTTTTTTATCGGCGCTTTGATTTTCTGGCTGTTCGGTTATGGATTAATGTTTGGCAGTTCTTTTCATGGATTGATTGGAACATCCCACTTTGCATTCGAAGACTCCAGCCCGGAACACTGGCCTACCGTCGTATTTCTGTTTCAGCTTGTCTTCTGCAGTACGGCGATGACGATTTCCTCCGGAGCCGTTGCAGAACGGATGCGCTTTCGATCTTACATTTTCCTGGCATGCGGGATTGGCGCGATCGCTTACCCCATATTTGGCCACTGGGCCTGGGCAAAATATGATTCCGGTGATCCCTCGGGATGGTTAGGAAAGCTGGGTTTTATTGACTTTGCAGGTTCGACTGTTGTGCATTCCGTGGGAGCCTGGTCCGCCCTTGCTGCAGTTCTGATTCTTGGCCCACGCAAGGGACGTTATTCAGACAATTCAAATCAGACACGATTCTCATCGAGTAATCTGCCGTTAGCAGCACTGGGATTTTTCTTACTCTGGTTTGGATGGTTTGGCTTTAACGGAGGCAGCACACTTGCATTGAACGGAGAAGTGCCCTCCATACTTTTGAACACAATCCTCGCCGGTATTGCAGGAGGCTTGTTTGCCCTAACATGGGAATTAGTAACTTCAAGGGAAATCTCTGTTGAAAAGATTTTCAATGGTTCACTGGCAGGACTCGTCGCCATCACGGCGTCTTGTAACGCGGTATCGTATCCCAGTGCGATTCTCATTGGAACGATTGCCGGTGCAGTCATGCTGGCCTCTCTGCATCTTCTGGAAAACCGATACAAAGTGGATGACGTCGTAGGGGCAATTCCCGTACATGGGTTTGCCGGAGTCTGGGGAACATTGGCTGTCGCGATTTTTGCGGATACCGCCGTATTTCAAAACGGTGTGACCCGTATTCATCAATTGGGAATTCAAGCGTTAGGTGTTGTGGTCTGTTTTATCTGGAGTTTTGGATGTATCTGGATTTTCATGTCTCTGTTGAATCGATTCAATCCGATTCGTGTTTCGGCAGAAGACGAAAAAGTCGGACTGAATGTAGCTGAGCACGGAGCTTCCACTGAATTACACAGTCTGCTGGAGACAATGATCGCCCATGAAAAAGGGGATAATGCTTTACGAGCTGCCGTTGACAACTTCACGGAGGCAGGTATCGTCGGTCATCAATACAACCGGGTTCTGGATGCACAGGAAATATTGCTATCTGATGTCAAAGATCGCGAGCTGCGATATCGATCTATCATGGATAACGTGATGGATGCGATTATCACAATCAGCCCGAAAGGAAAAATTGAAGAATTCAATCTGGGTGCAGAGCATTTATTTGGTTATCTCAATCACGAAGTCATAGGAAACAATATCAATCTCTTAATCCCTCCATTGCATCAGAAAATTCGATATGAATATTCTGAGGGAGAACTCAATCCACAACTGATGAGAGCCATTGGCGCCAGACAGGAAATCGTTGCGCAACGGAAAGATGGTTCCACATTTCCAGCGGAACTCGCTGTCAGTTCTGTCGTATTGGCAGATCGGGAAATTTTCACCGGCATTATTCAGGATATCAGCCAACGAAAAGAATATGAACGCTCATTGAACGAAGCACGCAAAAGAGCTGAAGCTGCAAACGAAGCCAAAAGTGAATTTCTGGCAAATATGAGTCATGAAATCCGTACGCCGATGACGGCCATTCTGGGGTTCACTGATATCCTCCTGAGTCATCTTAAGAATCAGGACGATATCGAATCTGCCAATATTGTAAAGCGAAACGGTGAGTATCTCATCGGCGTCATCAATGATATTCTCGATTTGTCAAAAATCGAAGCCCGGAAAATGGAACTGGAACTCGTCCGCATCAACGTGCAGGAAATCGTGAGCGATATCGCAGCGCTCATGCAGGTCAAAGCGGACTCAAACGGACTCAAATTAAAGATCTCTTTTGAAAATCCGATACCGGAGACCATTATCTCTGATCCGACACGTCTGCGACAGATCTTGATTAATCTGCTCGGAAACGCAATCAAATTTACAGAAACCGGATCTGTTGAACTTCGAATCAAAACCATCCATTCTGAAAATGGACCATCGCAACTTCAATTTGAAGTCATTGATACCGGAATCGGTATTTCTAAAGAAGCTCTCACGCAAATCTATCAGCCTTTTACACAAGCCGACAACTCTACAACCAGGAAATACGGTGGTACCGGACTGGGACTGGCGATTACGAAACGCCTGGTCGCAATGCTCGGCGGTAAAATCCAAGTGATCAGCGCCATCGGCGAGGGGACCACGTTCACAATCTCTGTCAGCACGGGCTCTCTGGAAGGCATACGACTTCTGCAACTGGACGTGAGCTCTATCAAAAAAGTTTCCACTGAAGTCAATCAGGAGAAATCCGTCAAATCGAACAGCGGCATTTCTTCAAGTCGGGTTCTGATCGTGGAAGACGGTCTGGACAACCAGCGCCTCATCTCGTTTCTGCTTAAAAAAGAAGGCATGAAAGTTGATCTCGCCGACAATGGTAAAATTGGTTATGAACAGGCGATGGCGGCATTAGAATCAGAACAACCATATGATTTTGTTCTGATGGATATGCAGATGCCTGTGATGGACGGTTACACCGCAACCAGAAAATTACGCGACGACGGTTATACCGGACCGATCATTGCATTAACCGCTCATGCGATGAAAAATGACATGGAAAAATGTCTTGAAGCCGGCTGTAATGCCTACGCAACCAAACCCGTTGATAAAAGAAAATTGATGGAGACGATCGCTCGACTTGCAGAACCCGAAAATCATCTGACGGTTTCCGCTGATACGCATGCATGATTGTCGCACTTCATGACCAGAATTGCCGGTCGAGTGTGCGATAATTGATGGCTTCACTCACGTGCGCTGCTGTGATATCGTCGCACTGATCCAGGTCGGCAATCGTGCGACTGATGCGTAAAATCTTATCGTGCGCACGCGCGGAAAGCCCCATTTCTTCCATCGCCGATTTCAATAGAGCCTCTGCATCGGAAGCGAGCAGACTATATTTTCTCAATTGACGCGGCGTCATTCGACCATTATGCGACGTCGATTCATTCTGAAAACGGCGCGCCTGGATCTCCCGGGCGGCAAGCACCTGTTCTCGCATGGTTGCACTGTTCGTTCCCGATGATTGATTCGAAAGTTCGCGAAAAGGGACGGGGGGAACTTCAATGTGAATATCGATCCGATCCAGTAATGGACCACTGATTTTGGAAAGGTAGCGTTCAATCTGCATCGGATTACAGGAGCATTTACGCCGCGGGTCAGAAAGATATCCGCACGGACAGGGATTCATCGCGGAAATCAACATCAGATTTGCAGGAAAAGTGACACTGCCAATCGCGCGGGAGATCGTCACTTCCCCTCCTTCTAGAGGCTGTCTCAAGACTTCCAGAGTACGTCGGTTAAATTCGGGCAGCTCATCAAGAAATAGTAGCGACAGCATTTGATAATGAAACTAACCCCGGAAAACCGCACAGGTATTCGTCTCTTTATTTGAAATCGAAAAATTTCCGTGCTTGAAAACCGTTTTGTCTGGTCAAAGGAGGTGAAGCGGGGATTATTTAATAAAGTAGTATTATATATAATTATTGCAAATAATAGACTATCGTTGACTTACTGAACGGATTCATTTTTAATTGATGAATTCTCTTAATGTTTTTGAGCCCGGAATCCTGGATCAGAGGCCGCTTCGATTTCGTTGAATTTGCTCTCGAACCCCTGTTATTTCAGCATTCTATTAAATTCAGACAGAAATCATTTCATTACTTATCACTCGGAGAAAAATGATGCAAAAACAAACGCGGGTCGGCTTTACACTGATCGAGTTGCTCGTCGTGATCGCAATTATTGCGATTTTGATTGCCCTGCTGTTGCCTGCCGTGCAACAGGCCCGGGAAGCCGCGCGGCGCAGCACCTGTAAGAATAATTTAAAGCAATTGGGAATCGCGCTGCACAATTATCATGAAACCCATAAACGGTTTCCCTGTACCATTCACACGAACAAGACCTGGAGCTCCATTAATTCGGATCATGGCGGCAGCTGGTTAGTGCAATTGCTCCCTTTTCTGGAACAGTCCACACTCTATAACGTATTGGACTTTAATTTAGATCCTTCCCATCAGGCACAGACTGCCGGTGGTCAATATGCCTATACGGTTGAGATCCCTGCATTTATCTGTCCGAGTGACACCCATGAAGGATTTTGGACGAATGGCATGAGCGTTGATGGAACAACGAACGGGCAAAAACGCGCGGTTTCAAACTATTCGGCTAGTATGGGCAGTCAGCAGAATACTCCGGGGGGAACACACAATAATTATTTTGGACATGGGCCAGTGACCCGCGCAGACACAATGAATCCACGAGAAATTTCAGGTGTGATTGGCCACATGTCCTGGGCGGCGCGGATCCATGATATCACCGATGGAACAACCAATACGATCGCGCTTGGAGAAGTCCGTCCGGAGTGTTCTGATCATGTTCGCAATGGCTGGATGCACGTGAATAGTATGTATACGGGTACGGGCGTCGCCATCAACTTCGATACCTGTGAAGACAGTCCGGGCGCCGCCAGCGGAACGCCCAACTGGTTCACCGGACAATGGGGCAACAGCCAGGGTTTTAAGTCAAAACATGTTGGCGGGGCGCATTTTCTGCTCTGTGATGGATCGGCACGTTTTTTGAGTGAAAACATCGATATGGTCACGTACCAGAGACTGGGAGATCGGCGCGACGGTCAGCCAGTGGGTGAATTCTAATGATTCCCCCTTTGATTTCGTTTCCGTAATACGAATTTTTCAATCAGCCTGCTTGCCGTTCAATGGCAGCACTCGTTCGCCTTATTCCATTTGGAGAAAAAAATGCCTAAGTCCATGATCCCTCACTTTGTTATACTGGGAACGCTGATCCTGTCTGCGGGATGCGGGTCCGGTGCAGACAGACCGTCAACGGCAAAAGCAGAAGGTACAGTCACATTCGAGAACCAACCGTTGGAAGGTGCCAGTGTTTCATTTATCCCGGAAAGCGGACGTCCTGCTTCCGGTTTTACAGATGCGAGTGGCCATTTTATTTTAAGAACATTTGAGGCCGCCGACGGGGCGATTCCGGGAAAACATACCGTGATCATTTCCAAGCTCGCCTCCGATTCCAAAAAACAGGATGACATCTATGCAGAACAGAAATCAGCCATCCCTGAAAAATATGCAGACCTGAAAAAATCAGGACTCACTGCCGCAGTGAACGCCGACGGAGAGAATAAGTTTGACTTTGATTTGAAGAAATAAGTCTTCACGAAGAGATCAATTTTTTAAATTCGACACTCAACCGGTTGCCAACTTCAACATAACACGAAACGTTCATTATGATGACGCGCTCGCTCACGTACCTGTTTTTGACATCATGCTTCTTCACAGCTTACGCCTTCGGAGAAGAACTACCGTCGAAGAAAATGATCGACTTTGAAAAACAGATCCTGCCGCTCTTGCAGACGAAATGTTTTGAATGCCATGATGAAAACACGCAGGAAAGCAAGTTTCGACTGGATAAGAAATCCGGCTTGCTGCGCGGCGGCGAATCGGGTGAACCGGCGATGATTTCGGGACAGAGCGCGCAGAGTCATTTAATCAAACTGGTGCGGGGTGCAGAAGCCGGGCACGTGATGCCCCCCGATGAACAGGATCGTCTTTCAGAAACACAGATTCATCTGCTGGAGATGTGGATTGATCAGGGCGCACCGTGGCCCGGTCCGCATGGTGTGGTGAAACAGGAAACGCAGTCGACCGACCACTGGTCGTTTCAGCCTTTGAAGAAAGTCACTCCCCCCGATCTCAGGGATGACTGGATCATCAACGGCGTGGACGCGTTTGTGTTACAGAAACTTCATGCGAAGCAGTTGACGCACAACCCGACCGCCGATCGTCGCACCCTGATCCGTCGGCTCTTTCTCGATGTGCTCGGTTTGCCCCCCACGCCCGCAGAGGTGCAACAGTTTCTCAAAGATGATTCTCCCGATGCATATCAGAAACTGGTCCAGACTACACTGGACAGCCCGCATTTTGGGGAACGCTGGGCCCGTCACTGGCTCGATCTGGTTCGCTTTGCAGAAACGCATGGCTTCGAAACGAACCGCGAGCGCCCCAACGCCTGGCCGTACCGCGATTATGTGATCCGGTCTTTCAACGAAGATAAACCCTACGATCTGTTTATCAGAGAACAGATTGCCGGCGACAGTTTTGGCAATCCGCTCGGAACCGGATACCTTGTCGCAGGCCCCTACGATCTGGTCAAAAGCCCGGATATCAATCTGACGTTAATGCAGCGGCAGAACGAACTGGACGACATGATCAACACGACCGGGACCGCATTTCTCGGTCTGACGATTGGCTGTGCTCGATGTCACAATCATAAGTTCGATCCGATCACTCAGACCGATTACTATTCCCTGCAGGCGATTTTCGCCGGTGTGAAACATGGTGACCGTCGTCTGCCCGTTCCGGAATCACAACTGAAAGAAGTGAAACGCAGGCAGGCGGAAGTTGCGAAGCTGAAATCCGACCTTGAAAAATTTCTCCCGAAATCAAACTCCCGCCAGTTTGTTTTCATCGACGATGAACCGTCGATGATGAGCAAAGAGGACGAGCCAGCGCAAGTACAGATACTGCAACCGCTGGCAGGGCAGGGGACGAATCCGGCCGGCACCGCACGCGGCGAACAGAATGATCCCGGCAGCGATGCTTATTCGCCCAACGTGAGTGGCGGCAAATACAGCTGGTGGAAAAATCAGCCCGGCAAGCCGGTATTCGCCTGGAAGCCCGGCGTTCAAGGCGAGTATCGCATCTGGCTTTCCTGGGGCTGCGGTTTTGAGACGCATTCTTCCGACGCACGTTATGTACTCGACCGCGATGGCAACCCGGAAACTACCGACGACTGGGAGCAGGTGGCTCTGGTAGATCAGAAAAAATTTGCAGATGGCTCCGATCCTTCCGCACGAAAAGCACTCTGGAGCGGCTTTTACCATGCGGGGAATTTTACACTGGACGAGCATGCAAGTCTGTTATTGATCGGTGGCAATACCGGTTCTGCCGTGACCGCTGATCTGGTTCTGCTGGAAGCCGTGGTTCAGTCACCGTTGAGCCAAAGCCCGGAAAAACCGGCATTTCGTCAGCCCGTGCAGGCGACACAGAATATCGAGCGGATCACTCCCACCGAAACGAAGTTCGTGCGGTTTACTGTACAAGTCACCAACGGCGGACACCCTTGTCTGGATGAACTGGAAATATTTTCGTCAGGTGTGAATGTCGCGCTGGCACAGGCGGGAAGCGTCGCCACCTGCTCCAGCGCACTGCCCGGTTACCCGATTCATCAACTCAAACATGTCAACGACGGGAAATATGGCAACGCTCACAGTTGGATTTCCAACGAAATCGGCAAAGGCTGGGTCCAGATCGAACTGGCACAGCCGACTCTCATCGATCGGATCGAGTGGGCCCGCGATCGTGAAGGAAAATATGCCGACCGTCTGGCCGTGGATTATGTGATCGAAGCTTCCCTCAATGGTAAAGACTGGGAAACTATCGCCAGCTCCAGTGATCGGCTGCCGCTTTCCTTACCAGCGTCGACATTAAAATCGGCAACCGTCGCCTACCGCTTTGATCATCTTCCCCCCGAGCAGGCCAAAGCCGGTGAGAAACTGCTTGCAGAGCTGATAGCAGCGGAACATAAACTGGCTCTGATTCAGTCGACGCCAACCGTTTATGCGGGACAGTTTTCGCAGCCCGGCCCCACGCATCGTCTTTATCGGGGAGAACCGCTGGCCAAACGGGAACAGGTCCTGCCCGACGCCCCGGAGATCTTCACGAAACTGAACCTCCAGGCAGACACGCCCGAACGCGAACGCAGAAAACGTCTGGCCGAATGGGTTGCATCACCGAAGAATCCGCTTACGGCCCGCGTGATAGTCAACCGCATCTGGCAGTTTCATTTCGGTCAGGGACTGGTGACAACGCCCAGCGATTTCGGTGCCGGCGGCGTCGCTCCCACGCATCCCGAACTGCTCGACTGGCTCGCGCAGGAACTGATGGCACACGACTGGTCTTTAAAGCACATTCACAGTCTGATTTTGAATTCGGCCACCTATCAGCAGTCGGGCAAACCGAATCCGCAGGCGAATCAGATTGATGCGGCTTCTCAATACTGGTGGCGTTTTCCGCCGCGACGACTGGAAGCGGAACCGATTCGCGATTCCATTCTCTCCGTCACCGGTGTGCTTGATCTCAAACAGGGGGGGCCCGGTTTCAGCGCGTTCGAAGTCGACGCCGAGAACGTGCGACATTATCACCCAAAAAAAACGTACGGCCCCGAAGACTGGCGACGCATGATTTATATGACCAAAGTCCGCATGGAACAGGATTCCGTGTTTGGTCTGTTCGACTGCCCCGATGCCGCCACCACCGTCGCCAAACGCAGCCGTTCGACCACGCCTCTGCAGGCATTGAATCTGTTTAACAGCACGTTTCTGCTGCAACAGGCAGACCTGTTCTCAAAACGACTCGAGACTGAAAAACCGCACGATCTGCCCGCACAAGTGAACCGTGCATTTGAGCTTTGTTTCTCTCGTCCGCCCACGCAAACCGAACAGGCCGAAGCCATCGCGTTTATCAATCAGTACCAGCTTCCCGCCTTTTGCCGGGCGCTGTTGAATAGCAATGAATTACTGTTTATTCAATAACCCGAACGAAATCAACGAACATAAAACGAGTCACGATCATGAGCGCATCAAACTCCCGACTTCCCGCCAGTCGACATCTGTTGAACCGCCGAAGTTTTCTGAATCAGACCGCCACCGGTCTCAGCAGCATCGCCCTTTCGGCCATGCTGGCAGAACATCAACTCCTGGCAGCCAGCAAAGATCCAGGCCGCACGGTCGGCGGAAAAGCGCCGATTCGGCCACAGATCGACGCCGGCAACCCGTTCGCCCCGCGCGACACCCATTTCCCGGCGGCTGCGAAAAACGTACTGGTAATTTTCTGCTCGGGTGCCTGCAGCCATATCGATACGTTCGATTACAAACCGGCCTTAATCAAAATGAACGGCAAGCCGCTGCCCGGCGGCGACAAGCTCGTGACCTTTCAGGGGCAGCAGGGGAATCTCACGCAGAGCCCCTGGAAGTTCAAACCGCGCGGCGAATCGGGGAAAATGATCTCTGATCTCGTTCCCCATTTAGGCGCACTGGCAGACGACATCTGCTTTTTACATTCCATCAAAGGCAAAACCAACACGCACGGGCCGGGGGAAAATTATATGTCAACCGGTTTCACCCTCGACGGCTTTCCCAGCATGGGCGCCTGGACCAGTTACGCGCTAGGGAGTGAGAACAGCAATCTCCCCGCTTACGTGGCGATTCCCGATCCGCGGGGCACACCTCAGGCTTCGGTGAATAACTGGGGCCCGGGATTTCTGCCGGCGGCCTTTCAGGGAACCGATTTCAACGCAGCGCAACCGATCCGCAATTTAGATCGCCCGTCTGCGATTGCTTCCAAAACCGATCGAGCCACCCGCAATTACCTGCAGCGTCTGAACGCACAACATCTTGAACGCTTCCCCGGTGATACCGAACTGGCGGCCCGCATTTCCAGTTACGAACTGGCAGCCCGCATGCAGCTCAGCGTTCCCGAAATCAGCGACCTCTCCCAGGAGTCAGCGTCCACACTCAGCATGTACGGCATTGATGATACCAAAAATCAACTCAAAGCATCTTACGCGAAGAATTGTCTCTTGGCGCGGCGGCTCATCGAGAAGGGCGTGCGTTTCGTGCAACTTTTCAATGGCGCCTATCAGACCGGTGGAGAAGGGGTCAGTAACTGGGACGGGCATAAAAAAATCGCCGATCAGTACAATGTGCATGGTCCGGTTCTCGATCAGCCGACGGCTGCGCTCATTAAAGATATGAAACAACGCGGTTTGCTCGAAGACACGTTGGTTGTCTGGTGTACCGAATTCGGTCGCATGCCCACCTTCCAGAAAGGAGCCAGCGGTCGCGATCATAACCCGGAAGGTTTCACCTGCTGGATGGCAGGCGCCGGCGTCAAAGCACCGTTTACCTATGGTGCTACCGATGAGTTCGGCTATAAAGCGGTCGAAAACGTCGCCACCGTGCATGATTTTCACGCGACGATCTTACATCTACTCGGCCTCGATCACGAGCGGCTGACCTTCTACCACAACGGCCTCGAACGCCGCCTGACCGACGTGCACGGCACCGTGATTAAAGATGTTTTAGCGTAATGACGCCATCCTGCCCCCCGCCTGTCCACTGACGATATCTTGCGGCTGACATACAAGAAAAGACAAAGAG
>NZ_CALFPF010000514.1 GCF_937919775.1 uncultured Gimesia sp. | reverse complement strand
CAGCAACCCCTTTTCAAGCGCAGCGGCCACGATAAATGGTTTTAAAGTGGAGCCGGGTTCATAGATGGATGCAATCGCCGTATTTTTCCAGGCGGACTCAGAAGTGTTTTCGGGATGATTTAAATCAAATGTGGGTACGGAAGCCATAGCCAGCACTTCACAGGTTTTGACATCCATCACGATCGCGCATGCACTTTTGGGCTGCCATTCCTGAATAATCGACTGCAACTGGCGCTCAGTATACAACTGGATGATCGAGTCCAGTGTCACAACGAGAGTTTCTCCATTGCGTGCCGCGACACGAGAATCATTGCGCACCTCAATCACACGGCCATGAGCATCACGCACCAGAAACCGATAGCCGCTTTGACCGCTAATCAGATGATCAAAAGCTTCTTCGATTCCCCCCTGCCCTTTTCCATCGATATCCCGCAGTCCCAGCGCATGTGCAGCCAGCGCGCCCTGGGGATACTGCCTGCGATATTCCTGGCGAAAGCCCCAGGCGTCATCGGACAGGCTGAGGGATCTGATCCCTCTGAGCTCCTCATCTGTCAGCCGGCGTTTGACCCACAGAAACAATTTGTCCTGGTTCTGATTCAGTCGATCCAGAAAATGTTCCTGGTTGAGGCAGAGAATCTTACAGACCTCTGTTACGTTTTTCTGTTTTTTCAGCTCCTGCGGAATCACATACAAACTGTTGGTCACAATGGTCGTTGCCAGCAGTCTCCCGTTTCGATCAAGAATATCACCCGGCCTGGCTGGTATTTTTTCTTTGCAAACCTGCTGCCGCGCAACCACAGTGGCAAATTGACGGTGCCCGACATATTGAAGAAAAATGAGTCGTCCGGAAATCACGATCCATGCCAGCACCACCAGAAGGATCAGGCTCCATGTGCGCCAGCCGATGCGAAGATTCAACTTTCCGGAATTCAAGAAACTGCCCACCTTCTTCAATGAGCCCCTGAGATAAGGTTCCCTTTCAGGAGCGGGGTGCGATGCCGCGCTCCTGCATTTTCAATTCTCAGTTCGTACTACCCGTACTACTTTTCATCCTGTTTAGACGAACGGTTCAAATGCCATTGCAACAGCGGCATATCACGACGATTTGTCGATGCAGGACGTTGATTCGACTTGACGTCGAGCTCACCCCTTTCGATGGAATTCAACACCTGCCTGGGAGAGCCTGCCTGCTGTGTGGCCAATTTCATTTTGGCATGCGCGTTGATCAACACTTCCAACTGGTAATGCTGACGACTGACCTGGCGCTTGAGCTTCAGGCTTTCTTTCTCAAGACCGATTCCGACCAGTGAAACAGCAACCGCTAAAAAGATTGCGCTGCCGAAACGGAATAACATCGAACCCAACCTTCCCAAGCCGGCGGGTCGACCATGATTCGATTTACCGCCGGTTTAGAATCCCATGAAAAAAGACGAACACATACGCCTGATTTCACTATCGGCTGGATGAGTTTCCTGGAACAAGACTGACTCGGCTGGCATCGTAAGGGAGCTGCAATTCCGTGCCAATTTGTAGCTTATTCGGGTTTTGCAGGTTTTGACGATTGATCTGATAAATCTGATACCAGCGGGAAGAACGCCCGAGGTGCTTCTGTGAAATATCGGTCAATGTATCAGTGCTGCCCACGCGGTACATCGGACGCCCATCCTGGCTGATAAAAAAGCCGGCTGGCTTGCTCGGCTTGCGAACGGCACCTGTTCCCGCAAACTCACTGACTGTGGTCTGCGTTGCTTTAAGCCGGGCCTGATATTGTGCATCGATCGATGCGCGATCCGGCGTCAGCAGTTTCAAACCAGGTTTCATTTTGCGGGGATCGCTCACACGATTTCGGTTGATTTCTGCCAGTAGTTGAAAATAGCGGCCGCTGCCATAGAGTTTCTTAGAGATCGTCCAGAAATTTTCCCCGTTCTCTACGGCATATTCACCACCCGCAATCACGGCTGGCTGTTGATTGAACTCCGACTCCTGCTGAGATCCAAATTCCTGTGTTGAAACTTCTCTGACCGGTGCAGGACCGTCAAATAACCCCCGCGCCTGGGGAACCTGTTGGGCCGTCATCTCGGAATCACGAAATGAACCGGAATCAATTGCCGCAGCAGGACGCTTGACGGTTGTGACACTTTCCGCCTGTTGCGCTGAAAATTCTTCTGCGCGAAAATTTCCAAAACGCTCTTCGTTTTGATTCGAATTTCCTTCACTGAATTCAGAAACTTTGGGCTGTTCGAATCCCTGATCGGCTGCAGCCGGCATCTCCTTTGGGAAAGCGTTCTCATTTGGGATAGTTGCGGGCTGTGGTTCGCTTTGTGAGAATCCCGGATCTTCAAAGGAACTAATTTCTTTGGGACTGGAAATATCGGTAATTTTGACTTTCGCTGTTTTTGCAGGAAATTCTTCAG
>NZ_CALFPF010000513.1 GCF_937919775.1 uncultured Gimesia sp. | reverse complement strand
AAAGAGAGAAAGAAAATACTATATTATCAGTGTGATTCCCGCGTTTGGGACCATCAACAGATTGACCTTCCTGCTTGTGAGAAAAGGCTCTCTTAAGAGAAACGCTGGTTGTCAGAACGTCTGAGCATTGCCAGAATTACTTAAGTAATCAGGCTGTAAAGTCTCCCACCCCGAACAAGCAAACCTGTCAGAAAAATGATTGCGGATTTGAACAGATCAGCCACAGTATTTTTCTTTAGTAATAATTTTTGGCGTTGCTGTACCGCATCAGGGGCAGCCGGGATGAGTGAGTGTCTGTGGTAATTCGGTCACTCGGGTGGAACCGTTTCCATCACAGTCAGATTCGTTCATCTGTCGTAAATATGCTGTCATAAAATATATAAGTGAGGATTCACTTCTGTGAGATTTGGGTTAAGTCGTCTTATCTTGTTGCTCCTCCTCCCGCTGATCAGCCTCCCGGGTTGCGAACAACCACAGGTTGAGTTTGTGTTCTCGAAAAAGACCAATGAACTCATTCCGGAAGCTGCCAAACCTGTCAAAGAAGCACTGGTCAGGCAGTTCGGCAACCCCTTTGCGCTGACACAGTTTCCAGAGCTCCCCACCGAGTTTGGTGATATTCCGGGAGTAGTGAAAACCGTCGAACCCACCGGTAAAGACCAGCCTCTGATCCGTTTTGAAGTCACAGGGCTGACAGACGCCTATGATAAACTGCAGGGGCTGCCTCTCGAATGGACGTCCGGCAAAGGGCAGGGACAGGTTTCACGCGTCAAAGAATACAACTTTGAGACCGGCATGGTTGCCGTCGATAAATCAGCCGAAATTGATCCGCAGCCAGGCGACACTTTTCTGCTGAAATGTGTTCGACTGCAGTATGGCCGCGATCTGTATAACCGGCACTGCATGCACTGTCACGGCATGAGTGGTGAAGGGACGGGGCCAACTTCACGTTATCTGAATCCTCCCCCCCGTGATTTCCGGCTGGGAATTTATAAATACACGTCGACCAAACCAACCAACAAAGCGCAAGTCGACGACCTGGGTCGCACCGTCAAAGAAGGCATCGCAGGCACTTACATGCCCTCCTTCAAATTACTGACGGACGACGAAGTCTCGGCCATCGTGAACTATGTGATCTGGCTCTCGATCCGGGGAGAAACAGAAAAGAAACTGGTGGACGAACTGTTCCTCGACTATTCCAATAAAGCGATGGCAGAACGCACCAGCAAAGACGGAGGCGAGACACGTGAAGAGGTTCTGGAAGAATTAAAAGATTTTATGGAAGAGGATTTTCCCGACACACTTGAATTCGCCACTTCGAGCGTGTCCGATGCCTGGGAAGAAGCCAATCTGGAAGACGCGCTCGTCATACCGAGATCAGCGCGTGTCGCCGACACTCCGGAATCCCGCGAGCGAGGCCGCAAACTTTATCTCAGCGAAAAAACCAAATGCGCCTCCTGTCATGGTCCTCAGGGCCGCGGCAACGGAACCGCCACTCAGGATTTCTGGACCAATCCGGCGACGAATGAAAAATATCCCAACCGGGGTCTGCATGATATCTGGGGGAATCAACTCCCGCCGCGAGATCTGCACCGCGGGATTTATCGCGGCGGTCGCAGACCGATTGACACGTACCGGCGTCTGTTTGCGGGGATCAAAGGGACGCCGATGCCTGCCTTTGGCGGTTCTTTGTCCGACGAAGAATTATGGGATCTGGTTAACTACGTGATGAGCCTGCCCTACTCTGAAAATCGCTGACCGAAAATCGAAGAAACGGAATGAATTGTCTCCGGAATATTATGAAAACCAATTGCGTCCTCAACATGAAAAGCGAACGGGAGACCTGTAGTGGGTAAAGGATGGTGTTTATTTTTTCTGTTCTGGCCTGTGGCAGCAGTCGTATCCTGCGCGATGGCTCCCTGGATTGGCTGGTCATTTCCGTATGACAATGCGCAAGCCGCCAGCAATCTGGGCATCCGCATCGACGGGCTGTTTTATTTGATTCTGATCGTCACCGCGATCGTGTTTATCGGCACGCAGGCTGTCCTGGTTTATGCCCTCTGGCGCAGTGCCAATAATCGCGAAGAGCGCGCGAGCCATACGCACGGCAACCATAAACTCGAATTGATCTGGACCATCATCCCCGGCGTGATCCTCTTGTTTCTGGCCATATATCAGATGAATATCTGGGCCGACTTCCGCATTAAAAAATACTACCCCGAAGCAGCCGTGAAAGACCCGCTGGCAGAAGTCACCGCGCGTCAGTTTGAGTGGCGGTTCCGTTACCCTGCCATCGGCAAAAAACTTCAGCAAAAACCGCAGTCCGACGACCTGTATTCCGTCAATGAACTGCACGTCCCTTTCGGCAAGCCGGTTATGATTCAATTGCGCAGCGACGATGTGCAGCACTCGTTTTTCATGCCCGCTTTAAGAATTAAACAGGATGCCCTGCCCGGTTTGCAGATCCCGGTCTGGTTCGAAGCCAACAAACCCGGCACTTATGACCTGGTCTGTGCTGAACTCTGTGGCTGGGGTCACTATAAAATGAAAGCCCATGTCATCGTGCAGCCCGAAGACGAATATCAGCTCTATCTGAAAAACCTCACCGAGAGACAGTCTTATGACGGACTGGGAAAAATTGCTGCTACGGAGAACGGCACAGAGAGTGAGGCGACAGAGAAATGAGTGTCTTGAATCCATCACCCACCGGGCTGCAGCCGATCCTGAAACCGCTGTCGCATCACGCACCCGGAAATTTCATTACGAAATATATCTTTTCCACCGATCATAAAGTCATCGCGATTCAGTTTCTGTTCACGACATTGCTGATGATGATTGTCGGCGGCGCACTGGCGCTCGCCGTCCGCTGGCAACTGGCGTTCCCGTGGGAATCCATGCCCATTGTCGGCCCCTGGCTGTTCGCTGCGGAAGGGGGGCAGATTTCTCCCGAGTTCTATACGATGTTGTTCACGATGCATGCCACCGTGATGATCTTTCTCGTAATCATTCCGATTCTGGCAGGCACCTTCGGCAACTTCCTGATCCCGCTGATGATCGGTGCCGACGATATGGCATTTCCCAAGCTCAACATGTTGAGCTACTGGTTTATGTGGCCTGCCATCGCCTGCTTTGGACTGAGCTTCACACACGCCGGCGGTCCTGCCGCCGGTTGGACGTCGTATCCGATTCTGGCAGACCTGGCACAAGCGGCCCCCGGTTCCGGAACCGCACAAACCTACTGGCTGCTGGGTGTCACCTTCATCGGTTTCTCATCCATGATGGGTTCCATCAACTACATGACCACCATTATCAATATGCGTGCGCCCGGCATGACTTTCTTCCGCATGCCGATGACGATCTGGGGACTGTTCATCACCGCCATCCTGCAGGCGTTCGCCCTTCCCGTTCTTACCGCCGGCGGCTTCATGCAGGTCGCCGACCGCTTACTGGGTACCTGCTTCTTTTATCCGTCCGGTCTGGTAATCAACAACGCCGCACCTACCGTGGGTGGCGGGCAGGCCCTGTTATGGCAGCACCTGTTCTGGTTCTATTCGCATCCTGCCGTTTATATTATGCTGCTCCCCGTGATGGGTATGGTCTCCGACATGCTCAGCTGCATGTGCCGCAAACCCCTGTTCGGTTATAAACCGATGGTAATCTCCATGTCGGCCATCGCCAGCCTGGGATTCATCGTCTGGGGCCACCACATGTATACAAGCGGCATGAACCCCGCGGTCGGCATGGCGTTCATGGTCGCCACCATGATGATTGCACTCCCGTCCGCCGTCAAAACTTTTAACTGGACCGCCACCATCTGGGGCGGAAAACTGGAGTTCAATACCGTCACCCTGAACTGTATCGCCTTCTTATCGATGTTCATCGTCGGTGGGCTGAGTGGTATCTTCATGGCGGCTGTTCCCGTCGACGTCTATTTCCACGATACTTATTTCATCGTCGCGCACTTCCATTACGTGCTGTTCGGTGCCACCCTGTTTGGAGTTTTCGCCGCCATTCAATTCTGGTTCCCGAAAATGTTCGGCCGCATGATGAATGAAAAACTGGGCAAAACACACTTCGTGCTGACCTTTATCGGTGCCAACGGAACATTTTTCCCGATGCACTTTCTCGGTATGCAGGGCATGCCCCGTCGGTATGCAGATCCTTATCTGCATGGCTACCTCGAACACCTGCTGCCGATGAATCAGTTCATGACTCTCTCCGCGATCTTGATGGGAGCTGCACAGATCCTGCTGTTCATCAATATTTTCTACAGCATGTTCTGGGGCCCCAAAGCAGGTCGCAACCCCTGGAACGCAACCACTCTGGAATGGTCGGCTCCTTCTCCGCCGCCGCATGGCAACTTTGATTTTGTGCCGATGATTTATCACGGACCGAATGAATATGCCGTCTTCAATGGAGACAAAGACTTCCTGATGCAGACGGAAAAAGAATGTCAGCAGGCGAAACCAAAAGCGGAAACTGAAACCACCTTTTAAAACCACTGTTTAAGTTGATAACGTACTAAAAGTAGTCCCTGTAATGAACCAGCAACAATATCATCCGTGGCTTTTCAAACTCGCACTGGCGACCGCTGTCGCTACGCTGCCGTTGATGATCGTGGGTGGTCACGTCACGACAGAAGGTTACGGCATGGCGTTTCCCGACTGGCCGACCTCCGACGGGCAAAACATGCTGACCTACTCCTGGTTCGATCGGGCCTCTGATAAATTTTACGAGCACGGACACCGTCTGCTGGGCATGCTGGTCGGTTTTTTATCGATCGCGCTGGTGATCGTCGCGTTCAAAGTGGAAAACATCAAGTGGATTCGAAACGTCTGCATCGCAGTTTTGATCTGCGTGATCATTCAAGGCGTTCTGGGAGGCACTCGTGTCACGGAAAACAGTAAAGGCCTGGCGATGGCACACGGCCTGTTCGGCGCCTGTGTGTTTACCCTGATGGCGTTTCTGACGATGGTCACAGGCAAACGCTGGATCGAAATCGGCAATGATCCCCCGGCTCTGCCCGCAGGTTATGGACGCCGACTGGCGATCACTGTGCCGCTTGTCGTACTGTTTCAATATTTTCTGGGGGGATTCCTCAGGCACTTCCAGGTCGGCCTGCATCCGCATATGAGCTTTGCATTTGTGGCGCTGATTTTTGTGATCATCGAATTTCGCAGCGCCCGCAAATCCGGTATCAAATGGCTGAAACGCCCTGCGATGGGTATGCTGCATATTGGCATCTTCCAGATCCTGCTCGGGTTTGGCGCCTGGATTACTAAATTCGGACTGCCCGCTGCCGGATTCGTCGCGACAGCCGGTTCCTGGGAACAATCGATTTTCCGAACCGCACACCTGATTACGGGAATTCTGTTTCTAATGACGACTGTTTTGTATTCTGTCCGGGTATTTCATCTTCACCAGCTCAATAAAAACAATAACATACAGTCGGGACAATCTCTCTCCGCTACTGATTCCTTACCGAATGCCGAAGGTAACGCTTGAAATGTCTACAACACAACAATCCTACATCGCCGTTGAAGAATCGAAGACTGCTGCCAAACCCGTCAGCCTGGCACGGTTTGCTGATTACATCGAATTGATCAAACCGCGCATTTCGACGATGGCGTTGATCTCGGTCGCATTGGGGTACACTATGGCCAGCGCCCACTCCTGGTCGGTGATACCTCTGCTGCATGCACTGTTCGGAATTGGTCTTGTCGCGGTCGGCTGCAATTCGCTGAATCAACTTCTGGAAATCAAAAGCGACGCCCTGATGACGCGCACCGTCAATCGGCCGCTCCCTTCCGGCAGGATCTCCGTTTCAGAAGTCCTCATCTTCGGCATCGCCTCTGCGTTAGCCGGGATCTTCTATCTGGCCCTCATGGTGAATTTACTCACCGCTTTTTTGTCGATGCTGACGCTGGTCCTGTATGTCCTCGTTTACACACCACTCAAACGCTGCACCTCGCTCTGTACCACCATCGGCGCCATTCCCGGTGCCATGCCTCCGATTCTGGGCTGGACGGCTGCCGGCGGAAATCTGAATACTTCTTCCTTCACGATCTTCGCGATTATGTTCTTCTGGCAGTTCCCACACTTTCTGGCCATCGCCTGGCTGTATCGACATCAGTACCATCAGGCCGGACTGAAAATGTTACCCGCCCCAGACCCCGCTCGCGGCATGATCGGCTGGATGTGCGTGATTTATGCGACACTGCTGATTCCCGTCAGCCTGCTCCCCCAGTTTGTCTCGCTGTCGGGAACCGTTTATTCGGCGACCGCTTTCGTACTGGGCATCGGTTATCTGGTATTTTCGATTCGTTTTTTACGTGATGAATCCCGAAAAACGGCTCGGGAATTAATCTGGTTTTCCCTGATTTATCTTCCCGTGCTGTTATTAACCCTGACCTGGGACCGCCTGCAACTTTTTAATTGATGATTCAACAAGAGATTGAACTCAGGTATCAACGCCCCGTTGTCTGCCTGTGATGTGAAGTGAAAGATTACCATGAGTCACGACAGTCATGCGCCACAATATCGAATGGGACTTCCCATACCACATTCCAAATTAGGCATGTGGCTCTTTCTGGCGACAGAAATCATGTTCTTTTCCGCCTTCATCGGAGCCTATATCGTACTGCGTGCCGGCTCTCCCGGCTGGCCTACCGATGCGGAAGTCACTCACCTGCGAATCTGGGCAGGCGGACTGAATACGTTCGTCCTGATTTTATCCAGTTATTTTGTCGTACTCGCGTTGGAAAGCATGAAAGCGGACAACTTCGCCAAAGCGCGGCGTTATCTCGGCTTGACCTTACTGCTGGCCTGTGTGTTCCTGGGAATCAAAGCCTACGAGTATTCGGGCAAATTTAAATACGATATTCTGCCCGGGCACATTCCCGAAACGCCACGCATGGCGATCGACAAATCGATGCGGGAAATGAAACAGGTCGTTGACAGTCGCGTCATCGCATTGTCCAACAGCAAACGGCCGGCAAAAGAAGAACCGGCCAAACCAGCTGAGTCAGTCGAGTTAGCCGGTGTCACCGATGAGAAAACAGAAGCACTCACGCCTCCCATTGAAGAGCTGAGACAGAAACTGCAGTCAGAACTCGGCGCCTCTGATACTTCGGAGTCACGAAAAAAAGAACTCGCCGCTTATTTCGCTCTCGACACAAAATACCGGGAGTTAAATCAAAAGGCGCTCGACGAATCGATCACCCTGCCCGCGATGAATCAGGAGCTGGAAACGCTCAAGAAAAACCCTGAATACGGCGAGTTCCTCGCACCGATTCATCACCTGCAACCCATTATCTACGGAAACCTGTTTGCCTCCGTCTATTTCCTGCTGACAGGTTTTCACGCTCTGCATGTCATCATCGGCATGATTCTGTTTGTGATTGTGCTGCTACAGGGAAAACGGCTGTGTGAGAAATGGAACGACTATGTCGAAAACATCGGCCTATATTGGCACTTTGTCGACCTGGTCTGGATCTTCCTGTTCCCGCTGATTTACATTA
>NZ_CALFPF010000512.1 GCF_937919775.1 uncultured Gimesia sp. | reverse complement strand
GTATTCATCTCCTCTTTTCAAGAACATTCAATCTTCAGAAATGAGAAGGTGATCAGCACTGTCTCCGGATGGCGTGGAGATAACTTTTCATAACAGTTTCATTGTTTTTTTATTTTTTAAGTTTCCTTTCGGCATTTCTTGGCTTGATCGGGAGCATTGTCACAGAGGCTGCTTTCCACTCGATGTGAGGGGACTGAGTGTTTGTGATTAACGAGTTTCTAAAGTCGTCCCAGGTTCAGTTGAATTGGAGAATCAACAATGTTTGGTATTCTCAATGAGACAATTCTTGCAATTTATGTGCTTCTGACCAAACTGGTGAGAGGATTGCTGGCGCTGATTCGTACGCGGGAGTCTTCCCGTGATGCGAGTGGTCACTTTCTTGATGTTGAGTTTATAACTCAGCAGAGACAGAAAAATGAGATCGTGCGTCAACTGTTGTCTTGTTTGGGAATCGAGCAGCGGTCGCGTGTGCCAGTGAGGGTACGGGATGATCGATGGTGCTTTAAACGTCGTTAAAGTAGATCAACGCACGGGCCATAATTGTTGTAAGCGTATCACCTTTTTCTGGGCTGCTTGAAATTAAAATATGTCGTTGGATTTCATTTCTTCTTTCAGGCATATTCAATTTTGAAACTCTCTGACGCTCCTGTCATTCTAAGAAATTCCTGACAACATGATTTGTGCTGATCTCTTTTGTCCTGATCGGGATAAAACAGAGGGAGGTTCAATTTTGTCTCTGTTGTATGCCAACGCCAAATGGCATCTGACAGGAAAAGGGCTTTTCACCATAGGCGCATAGGAAGCACCTGGAATATGTCTACAGATGTCGCTATCGGGGCTACTCTGGCGTTGATTGTCGGGGTTATCATTGGTTATTTTATCGACCGTATTCGCCGCGGATCTGCTTACCAGTCTTATGCGCAGATCCTGAAACAGGCCGAACTGGATTCAGAAAACCTGCTCAAAAGTCAGAAGCTGGAAGCCAAAGAAGAGTTGTTGAAGCGTCGAGAATCTCTCGAAGAAGAAGTCAATAAGCAACGCGAAGAGCTTTGGTCGATTGAAAAGAAGCTGAGCAAACGCGAGACGACTCTTGAAGATCAACAGGCGGATTTCCTCAAGAAGGAAGCCATGATCCAGACCACCCAGTCCAAGCTGGCTGCCCGTTCCAAAGCCGTCGAAGCCAGAGAACAGGAACTGGAGCGCGCTCTCAAAAGTCAGCAGGAAGAGTTATTTAAAATCAGCGGGCTTGATCGGGAAACGGCTTCAAAAATGCTGCTGGATCGCCTGGACAAAGACCTCAAAAACGAAACCGGTGCACTCATTCTCAAGCATCAGGCTGAGTTAAAACTGTCGTGTGATAAAATCGCCCGCGAGACCATTGGAATGGCGGTTCAGCGGTTTGCTTCCGGTCATGTGGCGGAAACAACGGTTTCTACAGTCGATCTGCCGGAAGAAGAAATGAAGGGCCGGATTATCGGTCGCGAAGGCCGTAATATTCGTGCGTTTGAAAAGGCAACGGGCGTCGATGTGATCGTGGATGACACTCCGGGAGTGGTTGTCGTTTCTGCGTTTGACAATGTACGGCGTCAGATCGGCAAAATGTCTCTGCAGAAACTGGTCAATGATGGTCGTATTCACCCGGCACGAATTGAAGAAGTCGTCGAGGAAACCCAGAAAGAACTCGAAGAGTATATTCAGACCATGGGGCAGAGTGCCTGTCAGGAAGTGAATATTTCCGGCGTGAATCCCAAGCTGATTGATCTGCTGGGGCGGTTACATTTCCGAACCAGTTACAGTCAAAATGTGTTACGGCATTCGATCGAGGTGTCTGCATTAGCCGGCATTATGGCAGAGCAACTCGGGCTGGACGGAACAATTGCCCGTCGCTGCGGGCTGTTTCATGATATCGGAAAAGCAGCCGACCATGAAATGGAAGGGGGGCACCCTGCCGTTGGTGCTCAATTACTGAAACGCTACGGCGAGTCTCAGGAAGTGGTGCACGCCGCTGCGGGACATCACGATGATATTCGCCCTGATTATATCTATACCGTGCTGGTCGCTGCCGCCGATGCCTGTTCGGCCTCACGTCCGGGAGCACGTCGCGATACGCTGGAGAAATATGTCCGTCGTCTGGAAGAACTGGAAACACTTGTTTGCGGTTTTCCGGGCGTTGATCATACCTATGCGATCCAGGCGGGGCGCGAAGTGCGCGTGATTGTCGACGCCGATCAGGTGAATGATCGGGAAGCGGCGAAAATGTGCAAGGATATCGCGAAAGCAATCGAAGACACATTGACCTATCCCGGTGAGATCCGGGTGACTGTCATGCGGGAATCGCGTACGATTGAGTATGCCCGTTAATCGGGAAACTTCAATTTTCCTGTCAACCGGTCAGGTTAGAGCTGACCGGGTAACTGAGCTTGCATCAGAGTTGCGATGGCTTGATCGTCATCGCGCTGATGCTGTTTTAATGCGTGGATCACCTTTTCCCGGCGTTCGATCGGATGGTTCTGGCTGAGTTTGAATTTGCCCTCAATGCGTTCGATCTCAATTGTAAATCCGATGATGGCTTGCAGTAACTGGTCGATGAAACCGGGGTCTGCATTTTGCATCGTCCAAGGCGTAGGTTGTGCCGCTTCATAGAAGCGAACCGTTTGCTCGATTACGTGTTTTAATTCACCGGAATCGTTTATCACAGAATAGTGTCCATAGACATGCACCGCCTGATAATTCCAGGTGGGGACCGTGTTGGGGGACTCATACCAGGTGGGTGAAATGTAGGCATGTGGGCCGTGAAATATCGTGAGTACTTTCTGGAGTGACGCTGTTTCGCTTTGAGGGTTGGCCTTCGCAAAATGCCCTATCAGTCGCCCGTATTTTCCCTGACTGCGGTCCAGTAGAATGGGCAGGTGAGTGGCGTACTGCTCATCGTGCCTGTCGGTCACCAGAGTGGCGAAACTGTGCTGCTCAATAAAATCATGCAGTACCGTCAGGTCAGTTTCAGCAAAAGAAGTAGGCACGTACATTGAGGATGAAGTCCTTTCGGTAGTTTTAAAGGAAAGAAAAGTACGACACGAAGCAGGTTCTGATTATTCTTGAGGCATGCTACTTTGAAACAGATGAGACATGTTTGCCTGACGTCAGGTTCACAGGACTTTCAATTCCGGAACAATTTCTTTACCTTGAAGTAAGTACGATTACTGTAAGGCTGAAACGTTTCTGTTGTAAAGGGATTCTGCACTCATGCCATTTATTGATATTAATTCCGTCAAGCCACTGGAAGTACTCCCCGGCTGCAAAATGCGCACGCCTTTTGGGGAAAATCTAATGTTGTCCTACCTGGAAATGGAAGAGGGGGCCGTTGTTC
>NZ_CALFPF010000511.1 GCF_937919775.1 uncultured Gimesia sp. | reverse complement strand
GGTGAAGTTATGACTTCATTTTCCTTTCAGCAATATTCTCTCATCTCAGATTGCTATCGCATCAATATGAATATTTATTGCGCTGTTCAAATCTTGCACTGCGATGTCAGGCACGCTCTTTCTCTTTCCAGATCGTGGCTGTGGGCAATGATCGTTTTCAGCTTTTTCCCGATCAGCGTCTCTTCACAACCTCCAAAAGCAGAAATTGATGCAGCCATCCAACGCGGCGTTGCCTACCTTAAAAAAAGAGAAAATTATGGCCGCTCAGGCATAAATGCGTTTGTCGCTTACACCTTGATTAAAACAGGTGAATCACCAGAAACTCCGTACATTCAGAATTGTCTGAAAAACATCCTGCTGGATCATGAGCAAAAAGACAGCAAAGGAGAAGTAGGCTACGCACCGGGCTCGGACTACAACTATTGTGCTGGCGTGCAATTGATGGTCCTTGAAGCGGTCAGCCCGGAAAAATACCAGACAGAAATCCGTACGACAACCAACTTTCTCATCAGCACCCAACTTGCAGGCGGTGGTTGGTTTTATCCTCAGGAAACTCCGAGTAACGGTGACACCAGTATTTCCCAATATGCCGTCCTGGGATTATGGGCGGCAGAACGTGCCGGGGTGATTGTTCCCACAGCAGTCTGGGATAAAGCGGCTCGCTGGCATTTAACAACCCAGCTTCCCGATGGCGGCTTTTGTTATCACCCCAATGATCCCTCAGCCAGTACACCGAAACATACCATGTCCGTCGCGGGCACAGGCAGCATGTATATCATTTCGATGCAACTCTATCCTGATGGGGAATTGCGCAGCGGTCCGGTAAAAAAGTTAGACAAGGCCTCGAAAAAACGCTTTGGCTTCCTGGAAAAAGTGGAACTGACAGATAAGGAAAAAAATGAAGACGATCAAAACCTCTACACCAAACCGACTGTCAGCTACGATGCCCTGCAAGGCGGAAAAGCGAAAGGCCTGAACTGGATCGTGAAAAACTATAACGTCCGTAATCCGGTTGGATGGCCCAACTATTATTTATATGGAATTGAAAGAATCGCAGCGATCGCCGATACCCAAATGCTGGGACCACACGACTGGTATGCAGACGGGGCCCGCCAGTTGCTGACGACCCAACAGGCGGATGGAAGCTGGAAAGGCGTCGGAAACACGGATGCATCCACCTGTCTGGCGATTATTTTTCTCTCAAAAGCGACTGGTAAAACACTGGGGCGCAGGTACAAGCCGGAACCGGTCGGTTCCGGGCTGCTGGCAGGAGGCAGAGGTCTTCCCAAAAATCTGGCAGAAGTCCAGATGAGAAATGGAAAAATCGAAAGCAAAAAACTCTCCGGCGATCTGAGCGAGTTATTGGCACAACTGGAAGACCCGGCAACCGCCGATCTGGAAGCAACCCAGGAAACTCTGGTGGAAACGATCACTCTGGGAGACCGCGAACAACTCATTCAACAGAAGGACCGCGTCTTAAAACTCATCGAAGCCAGAAGTCCGGATGTACGTCGAACCGCGATCTGGGCTCTCTCACGCACCAATGATTTTCGGGTAGCCCCCTACCTGATTCGCGCTTTGAAAGACCCTGATCTGGGTGTCCGCATCGAAGCCCGAAACGGTTTATGTACGCTCAGCAGAAAAATTCGTGGTCTGGGAATGCCGGAAGACCCTCTGGCGGATGTCGGCGAAAACGTAGATGAACAGGCACGGATCAAACTTGTGGATCAGTGGTCCGAAGAGGCAACAAAACGCTGGCAAAAATGGTACAACAGTGTGAAACCGTTCGATGAAAAATTTGATCTTTATGAAGTGTTGAATCAATTTCCCAAATCGAAGGTGAAATAATTCAGAATGAGAGTAACAGGATAGTCATTTACGATGGCCCAGGTTAAATCACAAAATGATCATCGGAAATCACCGGTCATGCGTGTCACGCAGTATGATCAGGTCAGTTCATCGTTGATCGCAATCGTGCTGGCATTAATCATCGCCGTCTTATGGCTGTCGATTGTCTGGATTACAAACCGGCTACCTCAAACGGAAAATGAGGTCGCCCTGGAAATGATTGATCTGGCCGGTGGTGCGGAAGATGGTTCACCTGACGAATCGTTACTGGTGGAATCGCCGGAAGATCCGATCGATGATCCTTCCCAGGTGGACACCCCCGACGAAGAAAACCAGGTCGAGGAAATGCTCGATAGTGTCGTAGAACTCTCAGACAAAGCAACTCAGCAGGTCCAGCAGCAAATGCAGACCGACCTCGCAAACTCGGGTAAAGTCGGCAGCGCCGCCGGTACCGGTAAACGGGCTTTGGGATTCGGTCCCGGCAAAAAAGGACTTCCCCGTGAACAACGCTGGTTTATCAAGTTTTCAGATCGAGGCTCACTCATCGATTACGCGAAGCAACTGGATTATTTCAAAATCGAACTGGGAGCCTTACTGAAAAGTGGCAAGATGATTTATCTGTCTGACGTCTCTTCTGACAAACCAGTCACCAGAACGGAATCGTCAGGTGCAGAGGAAAAACGGCTCTACATGACCTGGCAAGGAGGTGAACGCAAAACCAGCGACCTCAGTCTGTTTAAAAAAGCCGGCCATAACGTCACAGGGGCGATTCTGTTCCACTTTTACCCGAAAGAAACGGAAAACAAGCTGCTCACGATAGAAAAGCAATATAGAAACAAGAATTTTGACGAGATCCGCCGTACGTATTTTACAGTGCGGGGTGATCGGGCTGGATATAATTTCGAAGTGACCCGTCAGACTTATTTTCAATAAGGACACTAAAGCAGGCACCTATGAACTACTCACTTGCGCCCATATTAAATGTTGCCGGCATCGCCATTTACGTCGCCCTGGGATTAACCGCCATGTACGGCGTTTTTTGTGTGATTCTGCTGGTCAGACAAATTTCCCAAAAACGATTTCTCACACAAAACGCGGCGAATGAATTCCTGGACCAGATCCACGAAGATATTGAAAAGAAGGATTATGAATCCGTTATTAATCTCTGTGATTCCCCTCCTTACTGGAGCAAAGCGGTTCCGCAATTGATTCTGGTCGCGATGGCGAATATGGAACGCCCCGCTAAAAAACTCAGGCAAATGCTCGCAGAAAAGTTCGAGCGGGATATTCTGGCCGAACTGGAATACCGAATGTCCTGGATCAGCACGATTGTCAAAAGCGCGCCCATGCTCGGACTTTTGGGAACCGTTATCGGTATGATCAATGCCTTTGATAAGATCGGAAATATGCAGGAATCCGGGGGCGACCCCAGCCAATTGGCGGGCGAAATCAGCTTTGCACTCTTCACCACAGCCGCGGGTCTGGCTGTGGCGATCCCGCTGGTCATGGCGGGCGCTTTAATTCATGTTCGCATTGGCAAGTTACAGGACTCCGTTCAGGAACATACAGGCGAGTTTCTGGAAATTCTTGAAACATCACGCAAGTCATGATTCCTTAGGACAAATCGAACATGGCTCAGAAAAAAACATTATTCAATTCCGATGGGGATGGCTGGAAGAAACGACCTGCGTCAGGCGGGGGCGCAGACGATCTGGATATCACTCCCATGATTGATGTGACATTTCTGTTGCTCATTTTCTTCATGGTCACTTCAACCATGCAGGCGACAACAGATTCCGATGTTCCGGTGGCGCGACATGGTGTCGGCGTCGATACACGGGGCGCAACCATTGTGCTGGTGCACAATGATGGCAACGGTCTGAATGGACAGAGTGTCGTAGAATTGAAAGAGTCGGGTGGTGCGACGGAAGTCACACTGGCTGAATTGACCGCTCGAGTCCGGGAGCGGGTTCAAAATGGTGTCATGGATGTCATTATCAAAGCAGACCGCGGTGTGCCACACGGATTTGTCCAGGAGGTGACACGGGCTGTCACTGAAGTGGATGGAGTGAAATTTTATATCGGTATTGAAGAGAAAAAAAATAATTGAGCTTTGATCGTCATCAAAACTCGCGTCCGGGTTAGACAGCTTTATTCAGAAAACGAAATACTGATTCAGCAATGCCTATCAAGTTTTATTGTCGGAAATGTGGTCAGCGATTAAGTGTCGCCAGTAAGAAAGCGGGGAAATCCGTTTCCTGCCCGGCGTGCCACAGTCGCATTTCGATCCCTTTAGAAAGTGAAGACCGCCGCCCAGAAATCATAGAAAAAGCACCGATAACAGCCCCTCAAGTTCAGAAACATCCTGAAACTGTCACTGCCATTGAACAGGAAGAAAATCAACTGCTGGATGACCTCGACGATTTAGGTCCACTGGGAGAAAGCTGGGACGAACTTCTGGACGAAGACTGGGATCGGGCGTCTGCAACCGAGGAAGCAGTTCAGCCCTCAGCGAACATACCGGTCCAAGACGAGAAAATCACACCTGAGAAACAGGAACCCCTACGAGAGAAGGAACCTCCTCCAGAGAAATCCGTCGCTCAGCCTCCAGTACAAAGTCTGCCTTCTGAACCAGTAGCTGCGGCTGTTGAAACTGAGATAAAAACACCAGCGAATCAAGCGGCGGCGGCTTCATCCACAGTCGCAGTTGTTGAAGAAGACGACGAAGACGATGATGACGACGACGGATTTTCGATTCGCTCTGCGGAGTCGGAATTTGAAGAAATGGATCTGACACCGATGGTGGATGTGACATTTTTGCTGCTGATCTTTTTCATGG
>NZ_CALFPF010000510.1 GCF_937919775.1 uncultured Gimesia sp. | reverse complement strand
CGAATACGATCAACTGGAACACCTCTTCATCGATGATTTCCTGCAGAAGACCTATACCGATGATGGCGCTGGAAACGGACGGTTTACCTCGAGTGGTTTTCAGATCTTGCGCGAAGTCCTTGTACATTCACCAGAGAAAGAAAAGCTGCTGGCATCATTGTTCGTGATTCCTCTGGGGACTCGACAAAACGGCTCAGATTTCGCTCAGACATCCCAATTCGATGTCATGGCAGCACCGGTGGCCGCCTTGATCGCCGATAGAAAATCGATGCACAAAAAACTACAAGAATTAGCCAGCCTGCTGTGGGATGCAAAAGTCGCTGCAGCTCCTGCCAAATCAAAATACTTGGCCGAATATCATCGCCTTCTGAAATCTCCGACTGACCGCATCCGCTATCTGCCGGCATTGGTATTAATGCCAGATCAAGAATATCAGTTCTCCAGTTTTCAGCCCGTTTCACACACGGTCAAACAGGAAATTGCACTGACCCTGATCGCAGCCGATCTGTTTCGCAGAGCACACGGCCGATATCCGGAATCACTGCAGGAGCTCGTTCCCGAGTATTTCTTCGAAATTCCTGTCGATCCGGAGACTGGTAAACCGCTGCGTTACCAGATCAAAGACGGACTTCCGATGATTAATCATCCTGATAAGAAATCTCCAGCGGCAGATTGATGCTTCGGACCGCATCACTGATAAATACGGATGGCTCTATTGTATCTGGAATGTCAGCCGACTACGATTGGCGCAACATTAGTCCAGAAACCAGATTTTACAGGAAGGGCTCTCAGCCATGATCACAGTCGGCATGAACTATCACGTACTCGAAGGCAAGCAGCAATCATTCGAAGACAAATTTGCCGCCGTGATTGAGGCACTCAACGCCGCCGACGGGCATGAAAATTCCAACTTGTGGAAAGACGTCAGCGACGATGCCTCGTACATGATCACCAGCGAATGGTCCGACGAGCAGGCATTCAAAGACTTCATCCAGAGCGACGCCTTCCGCGCAGTGACCAACTGGGGCAAAGAAGAAATCCTCTCCGACCGCCCGCGTCACAAGATCTACAAACACTAAAGGGAAGTGACCGCTCCTTACTCATTCAGGTGGATTTCGATCTCACCCAGATCTTTCTGCTCTCCGGGCTGCAGGACAAACTCATGGGTGATTTGGGGATGCCCGTCGACAATAATCACATGCCGGTAAGGGGCACCGGGAATCAGCGCGGGGAAATTCAGTTTCCCCTGCGCATTGGTGGTGGTCGTAGCCAGCGATTGATAATTCAGGCGGTCAATATTGACGACGAAAGCTTCGTCCGCTAATTTCTCTCCCCGTCGAATCGCCTGCAGATCGTATTGTGTTTGCCCTGGTGTGACGATCATTCTCAAACCCCCCAGCATCTCATCAACGATTGGTTTTCCATGTTGATCCACGTATTTCGCGGTGGCAGACCCACACGGTGTGAGTACGATTCGGGGCGCAGGGTTCTTCGTACTGATCAGCGCTGCGGCTCCCAGCCGATGCTCAGGGTCGAGAAAATAGACCGGGTATTCTTCAGCCTCACGGAGTCCCTCTAGTTCGAATGTCCCGTCCTTCGTCTGGTCCGAATCACCGCGCCACCAGTCGGGCGAAGTGGGCGAGACCTTCAAACGCGAAATCATCAGCGCATGCTCTACGGGTTTGCCGCTCGGATCGACCAGCGTGCCTGCGACCGTGGACCCGGGCTGCAGAGTAATCTGCATGGGTTCTAATATTTGTCCCATCTGCGGGTCGATCTTGTGAAACGCGTGAGCATAGACCCGCGTGCCTCCCGGTTTTCTCTCGTGTAATTCTCGGGATCCCTGTTCCTGCAGAATATACTTTCGTTCGGCCGCATGCACGAGCAGTGATCCCGGACCGGGTAAAACAGGAATCTGGAACTTGCCTGCTTTGTCTGTTTTCTGAATGCTCTGCCAGCCGGTGATGATGTCTTCCGTATGACGTTTATTCGCTCGCTCGGGGTAGTACTGGACCGCTGCTCCCACTAACGGCTGGCCGGTCTTCGCGTCGCGGACAGTCCCTTCTGCCAGTACAACCTTGTCGAGTTTGAGCTCAATATCTTTTGCTGTTTCTGGAGTCCAGCGCAGGTCTTTCACTTCCCGGGTGAGATAAGGCGTCCCTTGTGGCGGGTACGCGACAATCCCGAACCGGACCCCTGGCCGGGGATTCAACCGAAAGTGTCCTGCCTCGTCGGTCTTGCCTTCAATCGAAACCATCGAACCTAAGGGTTCCTCCTGGCTGGCCCAAATTTGAATCCGCGAGTTGGTTGCTGGTTTTCCCGTGTCGCCCAGCAGGACCCGGCCTGAAAACCACTGAGCCGGCGCGAGAGAAATCGTCAACGTCTCTCCCGCCTTGATATTTCTGATAAGATCACGATACGTCCCATCGTGTTTGCTGCGTTCTTCAGGTTGATCCGAATTAAGGATCACCCACTGAGGAGCGAACTTCTCCGAGCCGAGAATTTTCAGGGAGATACCATTCCGCAGATCAAACATATTCAGCAGCAGCTTGCCCTGGTCATCGGTTTTGCGGGGACGGAAGGTCAGCATGGAATCAGGGGCCAGGTTCATCGCATTCCTGGGCCGTTTGATCTGGTTTTCAGCAGGTTTCAAAGGTTGAATAGCCACATTGGGAGGCGCTGATATTTTGATGTTGAGCAGTTCCATCTCCAGCGATAAATGTTTCGCAGGCCGTCCTCCCGCATCGACGAAGTGGATGACACTGTTATATGGTGCGGGAAGTTTCAGATCGACGGTCATCGAATCACCGTGCCACTTTCTGGCCCGTGATATAAGCCCCGAATGTTCTGACCGGACGCTGAGGTCATACTGACTGTACGTGTTCGGCGCATCAGCAGGCAGCGACAGTTCGTATCGACCTGACTTGTCCGCCACTCCTTCTGCCAGCACCTTTCGATCGGGTTTTGTCTCATCCACAGGCTTCAACCCGATGACTTCTACGTGTGCCCCAGCGGCCGGTTTTCCTTCGTGTGTGGTAATGGTGCCGTGAACAATGATTCCTTTCGCCCCTGGTTCGGTCTTTTTTGATTCATCGGTTTGAGCGACCGCCGACGTGAAGGTTCCCGCCGCGATACCGGCTGTCATACAAAGTGAAAGCGCGAGCAGACACAGAAGTTTCTTGCTTGAGAGCCGGATAGAGCGACTTCGCTGCTGATCGAGCAGGCCTGCGATTCGATGTTCTAGTTTCCAGCGCGAGGTAAACAGGCCAATTGTACCGGGCAGGCACCGCTCACTTTGAATCAGGCTGGCAAGCGTGAGCAATGTACGGCTATACGAATTTGCGTCCGTTACAACCAGCACATAGTTGTCGCAGACTTCTTCACGTGCTTGAGCAAGCTGCCGGTTCAACATTTTCACAAGTGGATGAAACCAGAAAAACGCCGAGACCAGATTTTGAATCAACAGGATGACCTGATCGCGTCGGACGCTATGCGCAATTTCGTGAATGAAAATATCCCGTAATGCCTCGGGAGCGATCTGACCGGCAAGCTGTTCCGGGAAGATCACCCGCGGCTGCCATAAACCGGCGGAAACCGGCCCTGATACATGCGGCGATAAAACCAGTTCCGGCAGTCGATGTTGTGGAAACAGTCGTCCCGCCTCCGCGAAGGACTCAGCCAGAGCAGGATTGGTATTGGCTTTCGCAGTGCGCAAAATGGATACGAGTCGGCACCAGCCGGTGAGCTGTCTGATTAGCGCGATGACGCTTCCGGCAAGCCAGATGAGCAGCACACCCTGCAGCGTGATGCGGAGTGCATGGACAGTCTCTGCTTCTATTGTCGGGACGACATGTGCGACAAGCGTTGATTTTTTCGGTGCCCTCGATAACTCCAGCACGGATCCGGAATGCAGTTCCCGCTTGAGCGCCCCCGGTTCTGTCGGATCAGGCAACGCAGCCTGGGCTGCATATTGTCTTTCCCGGTTCCCGGCTGAGGAAATCAAGGGTAAGGAATCGACTTCGACCGGATCATACCTTACTTCTGAGCCTGAGCGGGAAGCCGAGTCTTCTGTATTCAGCGAGAAGGTCAACAGGCTGGTTCCCGAGTATTGCATGACCAGGGTGATCACCGGAGTCAGCAAGATCAGGAACAACGCCGCGCACAACAGGCCGTATCGAACCGCCGGGTTACGGCGGAGGAACGAAGCCAGCACCATGATGAGGGCTGTCACGAACGTCACCTGCAGCAGTACATTCATGCTGCCTGTCAGGAACAGATCACCGGGTTTCCAGAAATCAAATGCGATCATGGAGATTACCTCTGTCGTTTGGGTTTTTGCGTGGTATCTGTTTCCGCTGCTTCGATCATGGTGCGAATCCGTTCGGCTTCGTCGGGGGAAAGACCCCGGTATTCCAATAGGGCGGTCACCATTTCCTCAGGGGAACCTGCGAAGAGGCGATCTACCATCTGAGAGACCTTGGCACCCAGCGAAACCGTGCGCGGCCGTTTTGCGGAATAGACGAACGTCCGGCCCTCCTCACGGTGCTTCAGCCAGCCCTTCTCTTCGAGTCGTACAATCATGGTCTGCACGGTATTGCGGGCCAGTTCGCGGCGTTCCGCCAGCGCGTCGCGGACTTCACTGACGGTGACTTCCCCGCGTTCCCATACGAGTTCCATAATTTCCCGCTGCGCATCGGTCAGCGGCGCAGAATCTGCTTTTGCCATCTCGAACTCCTGAAATGAGACGCCTACAAGTTGTAGGTGAAATGTACCTACGGTGTGTAGGCATGTCAAGAGGCGATTTCATCATTATTTTTGGATCAGCGATGATTCAAGACATCTGATCAAAGCCGGGGATCGACCCGGGGAGTTCACTGACATCGTGATAACCACAGTAATTGAGTTCTGCGGAAGTGTTCGAGATTAATGTTCTCAACGTCTGAAGAGATGCGAGTCGCAGTGCGTTGTCATCCGCACG
>NZ_CALFPF010000509.1 GCF_937919775.1 uncultured Gimesia sp. | reverse complement strand
CGGTTGCTCATCACTTTGATACCAACCGGTCTGGAGAAACTCGTCAAAATTTGAGGACGAGAAGAAAAGTGGAGTAAGCCGTGACAATTGATCGATCAAGGTTTCATGACCACGACAAAATTTTCTCCATTGATCAGTTTCATTAGTAGTGCGACAAAAAGACATTTTGAATCATCAATTCTAGCAAAGTCTCGTTAATGTAATCGATCATCAATAAGGCGCGATCTTGGTCTCAAACTTGTATCCATTAAAATCGTGCAACAGTTTTGCTTCACCAAGCAGATCCGAACTCATAATATTGATTCGATACAGACAGCCCCGCTCAACATAACAGATCGTTTCATCAACCCAATCCGCCCATTCCCAGCTCGGATAAGGGTCAATTGTTCCCTCGGCCTGAACGAGCAAATGTTCGTCCCAGTAACAACCTCTTCCTTCAGAAGGGCCACCGGAAAGGCAAACTTTGATCAGTTTCCAACCTTCGGCCAGTTCCTTTTCAAACAACGTGCCTTTATATTTTATTTCTCCCACTGTGGTACTCCGCATGATCCATCCATCGCGTTCCAGGCGAGGGTAATACACAGAAAGACATTCACCACCATAATATCGTAAATTCACATCGGGCTCTCCTTGCCTGAATTCTCCTGACGACTTCAGATCATCGTGTTCACCGTTAAGCCAGTAGGTCCGATTATCGATAAATAATCCGCCTCCCAAATAAGTGTCACCTTTTCCCATCAGATCCAGGGCTTTGAGGTAGGGGGTCTTCGCAATCGCCGTCCAGGAACCCTTTGTTTCAGAATTCCATATTCCGTTCATTGCGAAATAGATCCAGTGTGTTCCATCAGGTGAAAGATCAGCCCGCCGCTCATAAATCCGGCCTTTAAGCCATTGACCGACTGTAAATGTATTCTGACTTCGGTCCCAACCCAGGATACACGTCTTCTTTGCCGGTCCCCGCCGAATCACTATCGCATAAGGATTGTCCCGGGCGATTATAATATGCACGCGCGCTGGAAATGATTTTGCAGTCATAAATGGTCAACTCTAAGGAAAAGTTTATCTTGCCTACACCAATCCTGGCACTGTATTTCGTAATCCCACTCCCCTATGACAAGGACACAGTAGTCGCTGGCATGGTTCTCAACAACCACCTTTCAGGCTGTCCAACTTTTTGAATTTAGGGAAAGACAAACGCTTTCAAAACTTCACTTTGAACCAGTTTAAATCCGGGGGCATCCGAATTGGATTCTGCATCTGGATTTCGAACCAATGTCCCTGAGACAGCAATCGGATCATAATGCCACTTCCAGGATTTCCCTTCGGGCAATTGAACCATGAGTGTCTTTTCAGGATCAGGCTTCCATCCGAAGGATGAGTCAGGCCGCGCGTAACCCATCTGAAATTCGTTCAATTGGAGATCCCTGCGGGGGAGTGCATATCCCTTCAAACAAACTTGCTTTCCCACCAGTGCCGCCAGCTTCTGTTCGGAGTTTTCTCTGTCCTGCATGATGGCGGCAAAATTGACACGTGTGTAACCGGGCAGCGTTTCAGAACGAACTTGGATCTGGTACCAGATCGGCGTGAGAATGCCAAAGATCAGTGAAAGACAGATCCCCAGTCGCGCCAGTATCTGACCTTGGAGTTCATAGCGACGAATCGACTTTAGCGCAACGAAACCCAGTATGACACCTGGAACTGCAAACAACGCGAGCCAGGGAAACACAATTCCCAGAATACAGAACATGCCCAGCCCTGCTGACGCGATAGCCAACAGTGAAATCGGTGAATAGCCGAAAACGTCTTCTTTCAAGGGAAGCCGCTCGGCTACTACTCCACCAGCTTGACTCATTCTGGAAACAGGTTCTTCTACGTACTTTAGCGAATCATCACATCGCAGACATGGAATGTTTTCCGGAGAGTCAGATTGATTCATTTTCCTATTCTCAGAAACAACAGGGACGCCAGTGAAATCAATCCAGCGATTGTTTAATCAAACCTCTCTATCTTACACGACAAGTCAGGAAATGCATCGATTAAAACATTTCGTACCCGGTCACAAAATAAATCAGCGAATCAACAATCAGCGCCAGCCCGACCAGAGCCAGCAAAATCGGCATGAGGAAATTGCTGACCCGTTCCAGCCACTCATTGATTTTTCGTAAAATCTGCTGGCTCTTTTGACCTGAAGTTACCGTCAGGACAGGAACCAGCGCAAACGGAAGTGCATATAAAACATTGTATCCCGCCAGCACGCCCAGCGCCGACATCGGCGTCAGGTCGGCTTTGAGAATCTGATCCAGGGCAGCGAAGTAAGGGAGCGCAAAGGGCAGGCCCATAAAACTGACTACAGCACCTAAGCCGACCGCCATCAGGGGCGTTAACGAGCGACTCTCTTCCGCCTGTTCTATTTTTTCTTTTTTCCAGGACAGGAAACCAACCCAGAGTAGAATCAGACCAATCACAAAACCGATGATGTAATCAATCTGTTGCGGATTCGACAAGTGATCGGAAATCTGTTCAATCCCAATCGCGATCACCAACCCTGCCACATAATAGGCCAGAGTATGACCCAGCAGAACAGCGCAGCTATTCACAACAGGACGATTGGTACCCGCCGCATAAACCAGGAAGGCGAACAAAACAGGATTCACGAGATCCGCAACCAGAATTGGAATCAGAGTCATCCAAAGTTCAAACATAAACTCACATCCTGTTGAAGTCCAAAACCACACACGTCCGGCTGACGGCTGCCTGCCTGAAACAGCAGACGTACTATGAACCTCTCGACCAACTCCGCTCAAAACATGAGTCTGTTTTTTGTCGTTCAACTATTTTTCTATGTAATCCGTTCCGCACGGTACACACTCACTGCTACCCCTTCACCGGATACCGGCTTGCAATGGCGATCCGGTTCCAGGCATTGATCACCACACTCAGCCATTCGACTGCGGAAATCTCTGCTTCCGACAATACCTCCGCGGCCTGTTCGTAAACCGTAGCGGGAATCTGTCCCTCTGCAATCAAAGTCACGGCTTCGCACAGCGTCAGCGATGCCCGTTCCTTGTCGTTGAAATAGTCTGTCTCCCGCCAGGCAGGTAACACGCTGATCCGATCACTGGATTCCCCGCTCGACAGCGCATCGCGCGTATGCATGCGGACACAAAACGCACACTGATTCAGTTGAGACGCGCGCAATCGCAACAGATGTGAGAAACCAGCCGTGATACCCGCGGACAGCACATACTCATTCGTCGCGCTCTCCAGATCCAGGACGGTCTGATATAACTCCGGTGCCACTTTACTCAGAACCACTCGTTTTTCCATACCTCACTCAATATTAATCCTGTGTTGAAAACGGAATAACAATGTTCTTGGATCTCAATACGGGGAAAAACTTTTTCTCGACCAGACTGTCGTGACAAATTTACCGCATCCGTTCGTGCATAAACTCAAACGCCCGCTGATAAGCGTCGTCAATCAGCTTCGGATCGCCCCCCGCCAGTCCGTGTTCGGCTCCGGGAATCGTCACCAGTTCGTGCTCGACGCCGTGCAGTTTGAGTTGTTCTGCCATCAACGTCGACTGTTCGTAAGGCACATCGGTGTCTTTGGTGCCATGCACCATTAGCGTGGGGGGATACTCTTTCGTGACGTTCTTAAGCGTCATGTAAGGATAGAACTTTTCCGGCTCGCGTTGATGATCCCAGCCGGCAACCGCTTTCGGCCAGATTCCCTGCTGGCGACAATACTGATAGAAGGCACCCCGATCTTTTTTACTCTCCCGCGAATCGGCAATCAGACCATCGCCCACCTGTCGGTATGCTTCTTCCTTTGTCAATTTTGTTTGATGACGTTCATGCGGGCTCGGTTTGCCGATCCAGTCTCCGATCAAGTCGCCGTAACCCCAGTACGGCACCAGCACGGTCGGCCGCGGCTTCGCCCGATAGCCGGCGATCATCGTCAGGCAGCCCCCCGCCGACCCGCCGGATACTGCCACCTTGCTCGTGTCCACATTGAACAGCTCCGGCCCTTTTTCATGCAACCAGGTAAATCCGTCTTCCAGGTCGGCAATGATTTCCGGCAGTTTTGTTTCCGGCGCCAGGCGGTAATCAAATGAAACCACGGTATAACCGGCGCCCAGCATATCCTTCAACACACGACCACTCACGCCCCCCCGATGACCAACAATCAGCGCGCCGCCATGAAACCAGACCATCACAGGACGCATCTTGTTATCGTCGGCCCGATGCACGTCGGCTTTGATCTCGAGATTGCCAACCGTCTTATAGGTAAATGTTTTGACTTTCGTTTTGGGCGGCTTCGCACTGCTGATCGCAGGCAGACACAATGCAGCCGCCCCAGCGGCACACACTCCCAACATCTCACGACGATTCATCCCGGCTGGCATTCGTTGTTCTCCTGAAAAAATGATTTCGGTCTGAATCCACGATACCAGAAAACACATCCCACGAGCAAATCGGAAACCGTTATCGCGAAGAAAAAACAACCATCAGCACAACCAGCCCGATCAAAATTAAAAATGCCGTCCAGGCCGTCTGCGTCGAAATACGATCCGGGTGACGCCACCAGTCCCGCAAAGAGCCCAGCCGATGCCAGAGCCAGAAACCGGCGGGCACCGTCAGTAATCCAAAACCCCACATCACCCACAAGGGCGTTCCTGTTTGACGCATCACGCCACAATCACCAATCCCTTCCAGCGCACCGCCGGCGATATAGGCACCATTGGCAATCAGGCAGAAACCGGCAAAGAATTGGACCAGCGGTGCCTGCGACCAGCGCAGCATGCACGCCATTGGCAGTAAGACTAACGGAAGTAGAACACCCAGCATGGGGCCGGCCCAGACCACAATTGCTGGATACGGATTCGCAGACAGATCAGTACGCGAAATCGTCAAGGGATGTAACACAATGTGCGAAACAATCCCCCCTGTCAGCAGGCCACCAATCACGTGCCCCAGTTCATGCACGCCCATCATCATCAGCCAGCAGCCGGATAATAGCGAAATGCAGTACAGAAGCTGGTAAAATCGTGACATTCTGGTAACAGCCTGACAAAAAAGTCTGGTGATTGGCCTGCCTGCCTGTTTAGGATGAAAACTGACAATCGACCAGCCGTTTTTACATCCCAGTATAACAGTCATACGCCTCTGATCAAAATCATGTCCATCGCATCCCCTGAAACGCCCGCCGCCATGATTCCCGCTCTACCGCACGGGTCGCGTTCTTCCCTTCCGGCACTTCTGGCTCTGATTCTGCTGGTCATTGCTGCAACCCCTCAGTTGATCTGCATGCCGGTCACAAATGATGTTTCTTATTACGACATCCAGGCGCGAACGGTGCTCAACGGGGGCATCATGTATCGTGACATGGTCGAGCCGAATTTCCCGGGCGTGGTCTGGATTCACATGGGAGTCCGCTCTCTGTTTGGCTGGAGCACCGGGGCACTGCGCTGCTTTGATCTCGTTCTGTTTTCGTTTAACGTGATTTTACTGGCCCGATTCGTTTCGGCGGCCCGCTTTCAACTCAGCTTTGTGTTAGTACTCACGTATTATTCCGTTTCGGAATGGTGTCATGTGCAGCGCGATGTGTGGCTGCTCATCCCGGCGGTCACAGGTCTCAGTTTGAGATACGCGCAATTACAGCGAATGAAAAACGCAACGGCGTCATCAAAATCGATTTATTTTCACGCCCTGCTGGAAGGCCTCGTCTGGGGCGCTGGCGTCTGGCTCAAACCGCACCTCGTGATTCCCGCACTGGCGGTCTGGATCTGCGGGCTGCTCCTGTTATCAACGCGCCGCCAGACGCTCAAGGATCTGGCGGGATTAATCACAGGTGGTCTCATCGTCGGTCTTCTGGGAATTGGGTGGCTCATCTCCACTAAAACGTGGCCTTGGTTTCTGGAAATGCAGCTGGAATGGAATCGTGAATATCTGGCCGCCGGAAACTCTCTGTGGAATAAAACGCTGATCATTAATCTGCTGGCGCGGCTGTTTCCGTACTGGCTCGTCCATCTCGTCGCGATTCCGATGGCAGTCAGATCGCTCTTCAAAAAATATCCCGACCCCGCGCGCCCCGAAATCATGCGCCTGCGTTTACTGGCGACCCTTTATCTCGCTTGGTGTCTGCAGGTCGTCTTATTACAACATCCCTATGATTATATTCATCTGCCCCCGCTACTGCTGGGCATCGCGTTTCTGACACTTCGAGTTCATTGTTCCGACCGTATTTCGCTTGGTTACAAAGTGCTCGCAGGCGGTTTTGTGATCCTGGCTCTGGTTCTTTCTCCGGTTACCAAACCGGCCCATCTCAGGCTCTGGGCCGACTGCATCAGACAAGGCAGCACAAATGAAATCCGTAATCAACTCGCACAGATCCCCTACCCCGACTGGCAGGATCTGGAACGGGTCGGCGATTTTTTAAAACAACAACAGGCGGGCAACTATGAAGTGACTTGTTACAGCAACGATTTGGTGCACCTCTATCGTGATCTCAATCTGGAACCTTCGACCCGCTATGTCTATCTCAACACGCATGCCACCTACTTTCCTTCCAAAGGACCACTGATCAAACAAGCGTTGCAGAAAAGCCCGCAGCGGTTTGTTTTAACCAATCTGATGTCAGCCGGATTACTCGTCAACCAGGCCAGAGAAATCGGCCCGGCGGGCATCAACAGTCATCCCCCCGCTTTCCCGAAGCAGTTGCAAACACAATATCCCTGGAATCTGCCAATCGCATTTCGTTCCGGCACTCTGGTCGTGCATCGTGTTCCCGCGAAAGCAGCCGCAAAGAAGTCCTCCGCAAAACCTGTCCCACTGATTCAGCCACAGGAACCAGAATAAACTCCTATAGAACAGGGAGAACCAGATCTAAAACCCACCTAATCTATTATTTAATAACTATTTACAGGATAGACCCACCAGATTTTCCTGAAAGTTTTCAAACCGGAATCTTCTTCATAAAAGTCACTTTTGTCGGGTGACAGAGCCTTAACTGGGCTGTTATCATGAACAACCAGCCTTTTATTAGTTTCCTTTAGTTTTATTGATCAATAAAGTTGTCCATTATGCTCAACAGAGTTTTTCTGAAGCACTCGCTCTCCCTGTTTGCGTTTTTCGGTTTCTGCGGACTGGCCTTTTTCTCGCTATCTGGTGAAGAAAAGCAGCCCGCAAAACCAGCAGCCACGCCCGCTGACCACCCGCTGATCGTGTTCATGATTGGCGAGGAAGGTTACAAGACAGCAGAAAGCCTGCCCGCCTTCGCAAAAGCCCATTTACAGCCTCTCGGATTTCGCACTGAGTTTGTCTTCGCCGACAAAACAGATCCGAATTCTTTTCCCGGATTGGAGATCATTAAACAGGCCGACCTGCTGTTCCTCAGCGTCCGCCGTAAAACATTGCCGGCCGCGCAGATGAAACAGATTCGCGATTATCTCGATTCGGGTAAACCGCTGATGGCGGTGCGAACTTCCAGCCACGGCTTCGCACTCAGTAAAGGGCAACCCGCCGACGGTTATGTGGAGTGGAAAGAGTTCGATGTCGAAGTGCTCGGCGGCGAATACGCGGGCGACTTCAGCAACAAAACACCCACCGACGTCACTACCCAGCTGCGGGCCGAGCAGGACCCGATCATGGCAACGGTTCGCAATAAATATTTTCGCAGTGAAGGTTCGATGTATAAGAGCATCAACCTCAAAGGCTCAACCAAAACGCTGCTGCGAGGCCTCACGAATGTAGATGGCCAGCCGGTCCAGATGCCCGTCGCCTGGACGAACACCTATAACAAATCACGCGTTTTCTACACCTCGCTCGGTCATAGTGGCGATTTCAAAATCGACACGTTTACGCACACCCTGGTGAATGCCGTCTACTGGTGTTTGAAAAAAGAACCCCCTCAGGTTGATGTCGCCGGTAAAATTACCCGCGATCGTTTCAAAACCGATCTGGCCGGTAATGAGCAGGTCGATAAAGTCATGAAAGCCTTTAAAGGCAAAGGGGAGGTCGGTGATGAATCCGATCCCACTCCCCCGGAAGAAGCAGTCAAACTGTTTCAGGTTCACAAAGATTTCGTGATGGAAAGTATTGCCGCCGAACCCGAAGTGATGCAGCCCCTCTACATGAGCTTTGATCATCGCGGGCGGATGTGGGTCGTGCAATACCTGCAGTATCCGTTTCCCGCCGGCTTGAAAGTGGTCAAGTACGACCAGTATCTCCGCGCCGTGTTCGATAAAGTTCCCCCGCCGCCGCCAAATCATTTCAAAGGGGCCGACAAAATTTCGGTCCTCGAAGACACCAACGGCGACGGCACCTTCGATAAAATTAAGGACGTGATTACGGGCTTGAACATTGTCTCCGCAGCCACCGTCGGCAAAGGAGGCATCTGGGTCCTCAATCCTCCGTACCTGATGTTTTATCCCGACGCCAACGGCGATGACATTCCCGACGGCGATCCCGTAGTTCATCTCTCCGGCTTCGGTCTGGAAGACACCCACTCGGTGGCCAACAGCATCAAGTGGGGTCCCGATGGCTGGCTCTACGGGGCGAACGGCAGTACCACGACAGGCACCGTCAGCTCCGAAGCGACCAAAGGTGTGCACTTCAAAGGTCAGATGATCTGGCGATATCACCCCGACAGTAAAATTTTCGAAATCTATGCAGAAGGGGGCGGCAACACGTTCAGCGTGGAGATCGATTCCAAAGGCCGCGTCTTCTCAGGAACCAATAACGGGGGCACCCGCGGCATGCATTATGCCCAGGGGGGATACGCGCATAAAAACTGGGGCAAACACGGGCCACTGACCAACTCGTACGCGTTCGGCTATTACGAACATATGCGACATAAAGGTTACCAGGAACGATTCAGCCAGACCTTCTCGATCTACGAAGGGGGTACCTTCCCCGCCAAATACAACGGCGCCGTCTTCGCGGCCAACTCGCTGCACAATCGCGTCATGGCCAGCCAGCTGATTCCCGATACGTCGACCTATCGTACCGAAGATATGCCGCCGATCGTGCTCACGCAGGATCGCTGGTTCCGCCCCGTGGACATCAAAGTCGGCCCCGACGGCAGTGTCTATCTGGCTGACTGGTACGACAGCCGCCTGACGCACGTCGATCCGCGCGACAACTGGCACAAAACCAGCGGCCGCATTTATCGGCTGAAGCCAAGCAACTTCGAACCCATCAAACCGTTCGACCTCAGTAAACAGACGAACGAGGAACTGCTTGAGAAGATGGGACATACCAACAAATGGTTCCGCCAGAAAGCAGTCCAGGTGATCGGCGAACGCGGCGATCAGTCCATGGTCCCCGCTCTGTTGAAAATCGCGAAAGACGAAAACGACGATCGCGCGCTTGAAGCACTCTGGGCGCTCAATCAACTCGGCGCCTTCGACGAACAGCTGGCGCTGGAACTGCTGGGACACCGCGATCAACATCTCCGCCGCTGGACAATTCGTCTGCTCGGCGATGCACACCAGACATCAAAACCAATCACCAGATCACTGGTCGAACTCGCCAAAACCGAACCGTACGCCGAAGTCCGTTCGCAACTGGCTTCGTCCGCCAAACGCTTCCCGGCGGAATCAGGGCTCGCCATTACCGAAGTCCTGCTGCAACGCGAAGAAGACCTGGCCGACCTGCATATCCCGCTGCTGTTGTGGTGGGCCATCGAAAGCAAAGCGACCTCAGACCGTGAAGCCGTTTTGAAACTCTTCTCCAAGCCGGAGTTCTGGCAAGTGAAAATGGTGCAGGACTATATCCTCGAACGCATCATGCAACGTTATGCAATGGCCGGCGGCGAAGAGAATTATGCGATGTGTGCCGAACTGCTCAAACTGGCTCCCTCTGATCAGCATAAGGAAAAACTGATGGTCGGGATGCTCGAAGCATTTCGTGGCCAGAAAATCGACAATCTCCCCGCAGCACTCAGCAAAGGACTCGCAGAGTATCAGAAAACACTGGGCGAATCCGATCTCGCGCTGGCCCTGCGTCTGGGTGACAAAGCTGCCACAAGTCGCGCCCTGAAAATCATCGCCGACAAAAACGCCGACCGACCGACGCGCCTCACCTACATCGAAATTCTGGGACAACTGAAGACAAAGGAAGCCGTCGGCCCGCTGACCGCGATTCTCTCGTCAAGCGGTGCCGACACACATTCGCTCAAACGGGTGGCGCTGCAGGCATTGATGAACTTCGACAATCCCAGCATCGGCAAAAACATCCTGGCCCGCTATCACAGCACGCTACTCGACGAACACGATGTCCGCAGTACAGCGCAGCGGGTCTTAGCCAGCCGCAAAGCCTGGAGCAAACAGTTCCTGGATGAAGTCGACGCCTGGCGGATCAAAGCCAATACGATCCCCCTGGATGTCGTTCAACAGATGGCGCTGCACGATGATCCTGAAATCAAAGCCAGCATCAAAAAGCACTGGGGCAAAGTCCGCGGCACTTCACCGGCTGAAAAACAGCAGGAAATGAAACGCGTAGGACAGCTTGTGAAATCGGGAGGCGGCGATCTGGCTTCCGGCAAAGTGCTGTTCAACAAAACGTGTGCTGTCTGCCATACTCTGTTTGACGAAGGGGGCAAAGCGGGCCCCAAACTGACCGGTTATGAACGCGACAACCTGGACTTTATGCTGCTGGCGATTGTCGACCCGAGTGCTGCCATTCGGGAAGAATTCACAAACTTCCTGGTCGTGACCGACGACGGGCGCACCGTGACCGGCCTGATCGACGAGCAGACGACTAAAACACTCACACTTAAAGATGTGAAAGGTCAGTCAATTCTCATCAACAAAGAGGAAATCGAACTCCTCAAAGCATTGGACCTCTCGTTGATGCCCGATGGTTTAACGAAAAACCTCAGTGACAAAGAGGTACGGGACCTGTTCGCCTACCTGATGAGTCGCACGCCCAACCGTGGCAAATAATTCAGACAAGATCACAGGCTGGTGAAGCGCCAGCCTGCGTCGCGTTTGAAATAATACGGCGCTTCTACAGATCTTTTGCCGTCGTACCCTGCAGATCCGCTCGCGCCTGTCTGAGTTGTGTCAGCAATTCCACTATCGCGTTATGTGCGTGATACGTCTGGCTGATCACCAGCGATTGGCTTTCTGTTACCTCTGAGATCGTCCCCCCCAGTTCATTGACATACTGCTGCGGACCAGAGCCTCCCCCAAAGCCTCCTGGAATAACACGGGGCGCTTTCGATTTCCAATCTCCCAGATTGGAATTGCGGATCGCGTCCGCTAAAACTTGATAGTCGATATCGGGGCGAGAACGACATAAATCGCCCACAGGATAAACGCGGGTTTTCAGCATGTTCGCCGCTTGGTCTTTTGTCGTAATCAGAATGAGATCACGATCGACGACATAGGTCAGATCAATCGGGTCTAGAATTTGGATCAATGCATTTTGTAAGGAAATGTCTTTGAGACTGATATTGATCAGCTGATCAACCGACACATCAATCTCCTGCAGATCCTTTTCCTGAATCAGAATCGTTACTTTGTGTAACGTACTAAAATAAGTAATCACTTCACTGAGCGGTATCTCAGGAAAATTAGCCTCTGTTTCGGACTGCAAAGCTGCTTCTAATTTCTCCTCGCGTTTCGTCAACGCCGGGTAAAAAGATTGTTTCGCCAGCTTCTCCTTGGCGTTCACTGCCGGATTCGAATCAGCATCCTTAGCTGTCTGCTTCTCGTCCGCATGGACCGGGATCGCCAACCAGCCCGCAGCCAACAGACACGCGGCAACCATTACCGCTGCGTTTCTTCTGTGCTTGTATTGTATTGAAATTTGCATCGCAGTCTCCTGTTTCCGTTGTGATTTTCCATTTATCGAACAGACCAGATTCAAACGAAGTTCCAATCTGATGTGATCAGTCTAAACTGCGTGCCTGACGGAGCTGAGTCAGCAGTTCCACAATCGCATTGTGTGCCTGATACGTCTGGCTGATGACCAGTGACTTACTTTGAGGCACCACAGAAATCGTACCCCCTTCCCCTTCTTCATAAACGGCTGAACCTGATCCCATCCCCAAGCCGCCGCCGCCCAAGCCGCCACCGAGAGCTCCTCCACCCATACCACCACCAACTTGAAAGAAACCACCGCCGCCTCCACCAAAGCCCCCTGCTTGCGCGGGTTGACCAGGAGCAGGAGTCGCAGATGTACTCCGTTCACGCCATGTACCCAGGCCGGCATTTCGGATGGCGACTTCCAGCGCGAAATAATCTTCAGGGGTTTTACCGAAATCGCCCACTGGATAGACGCGGGTTTTCAGCATCTCATATGCCTTGGTTTTCATGGTAATCTTGACGACATCCCGGTCAACGACATAAGTTAAGCCAAGGGGATCCAGAATCAATTCCAGCGCCGTCTTCAGTGAAACCTCTTCCAGGGAAATCGAGACAAGCTCTTCATCGCCGAGACCTTCGTCTTCCAGATCTTGGTGCAAAATCACAATGTTCGCGCCCGTTGAATCCGCATAGTAGTTCATAACATCCGTCAAAGGGGAATCAACAAATTCCGCTTCCACATTTTCATTCAATTGTTCCTGGAACTGTTTCTCAAACTTCGTCAATTCCGGAAAGAACAACGGTGCGACCGGTTGTGCCTGTACTGAAACAGATACGTCCGGGTCTGGTAATGCACTCGGAACAGATGGCTTTTTCGCCTGGGTGCTCTTTACTTTCTGCTTCTCTTCCGCGTTAGCAACAATCATCAGGCCTGTTGCAGCCAGACAGAATATTGTTGCGACAACAATCTTTCGTTGAAAAAGCCCACTCATGATCGTCCCCCATGCTTAATAAAATTTTGAGATTAACAGCAGACACCACTCCGTTAACGCAGAACACCCGTTTTTTCAGAAGATTGCCTTTCCTGATCTTTGCGAACCTGTCTGAGCTGAGTGAATAACTCAACAATGATTGCATGTACCTGATCCGTCTCATTCACCACGAGTGCTTTGCACTCAGGAACCAGCCGTATCGTGAGAGTTCTCTGTTGAAAATTTTGAGTGCGCGCGCCCTCTTGCATCAAACCAGATGCTGACGACTTTTTTTGCTGTCTAGGGTGAGTGATTTCCAGGCAGGCAATCTGAATCGCTTCTTCGAATGCTTGTACTGCCCCTTCCCATTCCTGAAAAGTCGCATAGTTCTCTCGCAACGGAAATAAATCGCCCACAGGATAAATGCGCACTTTGAATGTGTGGTCTGCCTCTTCCTGTGTGGTAATTTTGAGAACTTCACCATCAACAACATAAGTCAAACCCAACGGCTTCAAAATAATATCCAGGGCTGATTTGAAAGGAATCCCAGAAAGAGAAACGTTTACTGGCTCGTCGACGGTTAAGCCTTTTTCTTTCAGAGCAAGCGCATCGAGAAACATATTGACACCATGTTGTGACTGGAGTGAATTCAATGCTTTCGATAAAGGGACATCCGGAAAATCGCATATCGTGTTTGCATTGAGCGCGGTTTGAATGTGCTGCTCACGTATTGACAACGCCGGGTAAAAGGGCTGCTTAAGCTCTATCATTTTTGGTGGTGGCGCGACTACCGGCTTCACCTCTTGGAGTTGCACGGAAAACTTTACCGGCCAATCGTAAGTTTTAGTGAGTGTCTTGCCATGCTTGTCTTCCGCACTGGCGGCCACCACAAGCCAGCCGACAGCCAGACCAGAGATTGCCACTGCATAGAATTTCGTTTTTAAGATCGAAATCATGTTTAACTCCGTTTCAAAATGAAATGACACTATTTCCTGCAGACAAGCCCGACACTTCAATCAGAGATCAAACGTTACACTCGTTTCAGAGAACATTTGCCCGGTTGTGATCCGCAGCAGTATAGAGCGTAAAATGAGAAATGAATGCTCTCGAATTTAACAAGTGGCTTCTCGATGAAAAAACGGGCTCAGCTCAGTATTTGAGCGAAATGAAAGAAGAAAACCAGCTTGAGAACATCAGTGCGAAATAGAATGATATGATGAATATCTCTTGATCGTAAAAAGTTCACTCCACTCTGTCAACTTTTTTCTTGCATGAACCGCCATTGATGGAATCCTCACAAATCAACGGCCCATTTTAAGTCATTTCATGCGAGCAACAAACCGCTTCAGTATCAGTAGAAACCCGGGAACGGTCAGTAGATACCCCACGACCAGAAAGCCCCAACCCGCGCCAACCGGACCGTATGTTTTACCGAAATACCAGACCAGCAGCCCGGTAATCAGTTGGCAAATCGTATTCAACACCAGGAACGGCTCCTGTTTGAAAGGACGGATATACGCCATCACGCACTGGGAAATATGAATTGGAACAATCGCCAGCGTCAGCAGCACCGTCGGGTAGAGCGGCAGAATTCTGCGTTGCACTTTCTGAATCAGATTCCACACTGGTTCGAAACTCTGCCACGCCGCCGGAAGTTCAATTCCCTGTATGACCTGCAGCAACCAGACGACCAGACAAAAGATAGTTCCCCCCGTCAGCAGCACGATCGTCGAAACCTGAAACAGCCGCCGAAAAACGCGGTTCAATTCCGAAATGTCATTTTGTGAAACCAGTGTCCCGAACAACGGTGCCCGCGTCAGCATCCAGGCATAAGCGGCCATCTGCAGTGTCATCAATGAAGTCCAGGTCATCCCCATTCGCCCGGAAACTTCAGCCCCCTGATATTCAAACATCAGGGGAATCACAAACGCACTGGTGAAGTAAACCGCCATCGCCTGAATCGCCAGTTTCCAGTGCAGCGGCCAGACCTCTTCCAACCAGCTCACTTGCGGCCCGGGTAACGGCTTCCAGAGTGCTGCAAAAAAACGTCGATAGCGAACCCCAATCAACCACAGTTCCCAAAACAGCCGCACCGCGGAAATCGCCACACACGTCCACAAGCCGGCTCCGCTGGAGATTGCCCACCAGACAACCAGTGTGCCCATAATACCCTGCATCGCGCGATAACGATTCGTTACCGAAACCTGATTGCAGCCTTCGAGTAATGCGATACAAGGCGCGGCCATTAAACTCAGCGCCGTCAATCCCACCACGCAAAACCAGGGAGCACGCCAGACCACATCGGACGCCGGTTGCGACGACAGAAAAAAATACCCAGCCACACCAATGGCCGCGACAAACAGCGTCCCGGCGACGGCGTACCATTTCAAGACCAGCGCCGCCAGACTGCGTAAACGGGACAACGCCGACGCGTCACCGGTTAAATGCCCCCCTTCATCAATTTCCAGTTGAGACCATTCATGGCTGGCCAGATACAGGGTTACCACCTGCATGCCCATTTCGACGAACGTCTGCAGCGCAATCAGCGCACCAAAGTTGTAATAGTAGCCTTGCATCTCGCTGGAAAAAAACGCGACGATCAACAGCAGCGTCACCGGACCGGAAAGAAACTGCCAGCCCCGGTTCACGAGCGCGTAAAAAACCGCCCGGTTGACTTCCATGCGGTTGAGCAGGCGACGGGGCCAACTGCGGCGCTGTGATTGAGGTTCCCGCTGTTCGGTCATGCTGCCGTGATCTGCTCTCTATTTAATTGAAAATCAATCGGCGGTCTCTGTCAGTTCAGAAACGGCCCGCATCAGATCTGCTTCTGCCTGACACAATTGCTCTATGGTATTTGAGATCAATAATACATTCACCAGTCGCAGTGTTTGTCCGTCGATCTGATCGGGCGACGTGGCGATCAAGCGCGTTCCCGATGCCCCCTGTTCCGACACACATCTTAACCAGTTTGAAAAGCGGATACCATACGACTCTTTCCAGGGCAGATGCAGCCAGCTCGCCGCCTCGTTCGGCTTCAGAAAGCGGGAAAACCCCAGCGCCAGCCGCCCCATCGTATACCGGGCATTCACATCCTGAATCGCCCGCCACTGCAGTGCGCCCCGCTCATCTGAAAACTGCATCGCATCAATACCCAGCGGCCCGAAGTAGCCTGCCTGCTGTGCCCTCTGCGCCACACGCTGCCCCACTTCGATCGCGGGTTGCCATTCGTTTGACGTTTGCTCATCAACGGTGATCCGACTACCTCGATATTGTCCCCGCTCATCGCACAACAATGGAGCCAATCCAATCCACACAGGATCTCCCTGCCGGGGAATTTCAAACTGCAAGCCCGCTTCCGCCATTCGTCTGACCCACGGCTCCAGAAACAGAGGTTGACCTTGTCCAAACCGTTTCAATACCCAGCCTTTGATCTGATCACTCAACCGCGGCCCGCGCCCCAGCATCCGCTCACGGGCCGACATACTGAAATTGGCTTTCACCACCCACGCATTGTCCGGCCCTTCTTCTCTTTCCTGTAGTTTACTCACCGCAGTCTCTAACCCAGCCAGATCATGCACCTGACAACTCCCCTGCAAGGCCAGTCCCCACTCCTGCTCACACGCAAAAGAAAACTTGCGCGCATTCACGGTCTGGACGGCACTGAGATCGGGCGATTCAAAATGAAAGCCCTTTGTCTGTGCAATCCGTTTTACAGCGTCTGACCAGCCCCAGGGAACGAATTCGAATTCTGCAGCCTGCTCACGGGACGGCCATTGACGCGTGAACTCCACCCGGGGCAAACCCGCCTGTGTGAGTTGCGCAACAAACTCCGGCGGAATGGTCCCGGGCAGAGAAATCAGATCGCCGTCCTCCGCCAGTCCCAGCCAGCAACTGGCCAGGCTCGCATTCAAGCCGGGAGTCGCTCCGACCGGCGCAGCATGAACTTCGCTTGCCAGTTGATGTTCAAAGTCAAAATTGCCCAGAAAGAAACGTCGCATATCACAGAATTAACTTTGTCTAGAATGGAATTTCCTGTTGGAAGTTTCGGATTATGGTTGAGAATTCAACAGGAAATACTGTTATACTATGTCATTCCAGCCAGAACTATCCTCACACACATATTCTCACGAAAGTCAGTCTGATGCCCTTATTCAGAAAACAGTTCGCCACCTTTCTCAGCCTTTCGCTGATTGTGCTTTTCTTCATCTGCCCCACCAATCACTCGCAGGCCGCTGAGACTTCATCGGAAGCGCCCTTGCAGATTGCGACATTTGAATGCGACATCACGCCCCCCCTCGGCAGTCCGCTCTGTTACGGGCATGTGGCCCCCGCGAAAATAATTGTTGACCCGCTCATTGCCCGCGGTATTATCATTCTCGGTTCCGAAAAACCGATTGTCCTGCTGGCGCTCGACTGGGTGGGCGCCAATAATGGCGCACAAGATGTCTGGAAGAAACAATTGGCCGAGGCTCTGGGCACAACCACGGATCGTTGTGCGGTACACTGCCTGCATCAGCACGATACTCCGGGCGTCGATATCTCTACGAATGACCTGCTGAAACAAAATGGTCTGAACGGAGTCATGTATGACGAAACTTACGTGGCAGATGTGATGCAGCGGACCATCGCCGCCGCCCGACAGAGTCTGAAAAAAACACAGCCGGTCACACACGTCGGCACCGGAAAAGGGAAAGTCGAACAGTTCGCCTCCAACCGCCGCATTCTGGGACCGGACGGTAAAGTAAAAATTGTCCGCTTCAGCTCCTCACGCAATCCCACAGCGATTGCCGCTCCCGTCGGTACGATTGATGCCTATGTCCGCGTGCTCAGTCTCTGGAACAAAGATCAGCCGCTGGTCGCCCTCAGTTATTACGCCACACATCCGCAAAGTTATTACGGAAAAGGGGGCGTCAGCTGTGACACGGTCGGACTGGCGCGATCCATCCACGAAAAACAGACACCCGGTGTCCTGCACATTCACTTCAATGGTGCCGGCGGCAATATCGGCGCGGGAAAATTTAATAACGGCGACCCCGAAAATCGCCCACTGCTGGCACAGCGTCTGGCAGATGGAATGAAACATGCCTGGGACACAACAGAAAAAACGCCAGTCTCTGCAAGCGACGTGAACTGGAAATCAAAGTCGGTCCTGCTGCCGCTCCGAGACACGCTCGACGAAAAGGAACTCGCCGGCATTCTGAAAAACCCGAAAGCCCGCCTTACTGATCGCATCCGAGCCGCCCGTGACCTGAATTATCTCCAAAGAACGCAGGCGGGACAAACGATTGATATCACCCGCCTCAAAATCGGACCGGCACAAATCATTCACATGCCCGGTGAACTGTTCGTCGAATATCAACTCGCCGCGCAGAAAATGGCACCCGGTGATTTTGTCTGTATGGCCGCCTACGGCGATCAGGGCCCCGGCTACATCGGCACCAAAGTCTCCTACGCAGAAGGCGGCTACGAAACCGGCCGCGTCTCCCGCACCGCCCCCGAAGTAGAAGAAGTCTTAATGCAGACACTGCGGGAACTGGTAACCAACAAAGACAAGGAAAGCGTACCTAAAAAATAAACCGTAGGGGCGGTACCCGTGTGTCCGCCCGCCTTGCGGTGCGCATCCTGGTATTGCCTTCGAATGGGACCAGATCAAACCTGCGCACCTTGGACATACTTATTACACTAACCCTGCGGGCGGACACATGGGTCCGCCCCTACCGCGGAACAGTAGTTCGCGAAATGAACTGGCACCATCGGACAAGTTATTTTGCTCCGACAGTGTATGTATGCGAGCAACCTGTGGAGCTTGAGAGAAAATCCCCTACTCCGACTTATCAGGCCGCGACCACTTGATCCGGGCGGTATAAATACGATTATTGCTGCCGTATTTTTCGATGCCCACCGGCTGCATCCATTCGGCAACCGTCACCCATGATTCGTGTGGACTGACTTTGACGACCGCAAAGTTTCCCATGCGGGCCCCTTTTTCCGGCACGATTATCCGTTCGGTTTTGCGGATCACACGCAGTGTTTTCGGATCGACTTCCGCCATGAACAGCGGTGCCCGATGACGAAACACATGGTCGTTATTTGCACCACGGCGCGTGTAAACCAGAAACAGTTTCTCACTATGAATCACCCAGTGCTGCTGGGTATTATAGTTGCCCAGTTCCTGTTCCACATCGAATTTCCAGATGATCGGCTCAGAATAGCTCAAGCCATCGTCACTGACAGAAACATATCCTTTTTCATCATTTCGCATCGTGAGGTAATATTTGTTCTGAAACTTCGTAATCGACGGTTCATACAGGCCTCGCTTGATAGGCACGGTATGTGCGCTGCCGTGTTTTTTGTAGGTCAGCTTTTCACCATCGAAGTCGCATAACACAACCGTTGTGCTGTACTGCTTCTCCTCCTTCTTCTTGAAGTAAACGGGTAACAGGATCGTTCCATCTTCGAGATCCACGCGCTGGGCTGAACCGGCGCCGCAGTCTTCGAATTCGGGTTGATCCGGCATGGCCATCGTCGTCCATTCCGACCAGGTATGATCTGTCTCATTATACACCGAGTAAGCCACGCTCCGTTTGCGAACGTGCATCACTTTGTTATTTTCGTAATGCACTGAGTGCCCGGTCCCCAGCAGTTTTTTTGTCTTGGCGTGCCAGCCGGGAGTGAAATCGCAAATCGCAATCTCCTGTGTCTCCGACAGACGGCGTCGCCCTAACGTGGAATGCTCGGTCGGCCCGATCCACTGCTCGCCATCAGTGGTCCGCATTTCATTGAGTGCATAAAACACGTCGGAACCACTGAGCAATAACTTCTGCATCGTCAACACAATCGTCGCGGGAAAATCGCCCGTTTGTGGTATGGCACCCGTCCGCGCCTGAACCCAGCAGGTCTTGCCATCAAATCCTTCGGTGACGGTTCTCAAATCCACTTCATACGTGAGCGGCTGCGGTTTCTCGTCGGCGACTGCGAAATGGTTTCCGGCAGCCAGGAAACCCAGCACAATACAAACAGGAATGAACTTTTTCATGAGAGCCTCTTCTTTGATGATAAGGAAGTATCTCTTTACGATAAGCAGATTTACCACCAGTCTCAATACCAGAGCAACTAATGTTGGCAAAGTCGTCCGGCATCACAGGATTGCAATCTGCTCGCTGCCAGCTTTAAAATGAAAGCGAGCAGGCCATTTTAAGATGAGCCAGCCAATCTTCTCTCTCCATTTTCAGGAACAGACAAATGCGAACATGCTCTCTGATCGCTGCCTTGTGTTTCATGTCTGCCAATCTGCTCACAGCCGCCGAACTGGACTGGATTCAGGTCAGTCCGAATGGAAAGTCTTTCGTCACCGCGAAAGAGCAGAAACCGTTTGTCCCCTGGGGATTCAACTACGATCACGACCGGGACGGTCGGCTCCTGGAAGATTACTGGAACACCGACTGGAAAACGGTCGAGCAGGATTTCGCCGAGATGAAACAGCTTGGCGCGAATGTCGTGCGGATTCATATTCAGTTTGGCAAATTCATGTCCGCCCCCGATCAGCCGCGCGAAGCCGCGTTAAAGAAACTGGGCGAGTTGCTGACACTCGCCGAACGCACGGGCCTGTATCTCGATCTGACCGGACTGGGCTGTTATCACAAACAGGATGTCCCCGACTGGTATGATCAATTGAGCGATGCGGAACGCTGGCAGTCCCAGGCGCATTTCTGGTCAGCCGTTGCTAAAGAATGCGCAAACAGCCCGGCGATTTTCTGTTACGACTTAATGAATGAACCGGTGGTTCAGGCGGGTAAGAAACGAGGAACCGAATGGCTGGGCCCTGCACTGGCCGGCAAACATTTTGTCCAACGGATTACGCTCGGCCCCGACGAGCGTCCGCGCCCCGAGATCGCTGCCGCCTGGGTCAAAATGCTGGCCGAAGCGATCCGCAAGCAGGATCAGCGGCATCTAATTACCGTCGGTCTGGTTCCCTGGAGTCTGGAACGCCCCGGGCTGCAGTCCGGCTTTGTTCCCGACAAAATCAGCGCGCATCTGGATTTTATCTGCGTGCATCTGTATCCCGAATCGGGGAAAGTCGATGAAGCACTGGAAACGCTCAAGGGTTTTGACGTCGGTAAACCGCTGGTGATTGAAGAAACATTCCCGTTGAAAAGTTCGCCCCAGGAGTTCCAAGAGTTTCTACAGAAATCAAAACAACACGCCGATGGCTGGGTCGGCTTTTACTGGGGCAAAACACACGACGAATACAAACAGGGCAAAACGATCGGAGATGCCATCATGGCTGGCTGGCTGGAGTACTTCGAAAACAATGGTCCTCTATTCAAAGGTGAGCAATAAACAGCACAACTCGGAGACTGAGGCGTAAGGGCGGTGCCAGCGTGCCCGCCCGCCTGGTGGGGTACAACGTTGTGATACCGCGTGAATGGGACCAGTTAAAATATCGCGAGTTGGCCATGCATTCCACACTAATCCTCGGGCGGCCACATAGGGCCGCACCCTACTGCAACACGCGTCGAAAGGCTTCTCTGAAATTGAACCGCCACCATCGAACAAGCCGAGCGGTGGCACGCAGGAGTGTGAACTGGTTTTCGGCGTGATGTTCAGAATCGATTTTGAATTCATCACGGCTCGAACACAATATCGGTCACCGTACCGAACTTCGCGGGTAACGGCATGTTCGCAAATTGGGAATCATTTCCCACCCGATACTGCCAGCGGCCTTCTAACGGTAACACGCCCGTGGCTGAAATCAATTGTGGGACAGAACGAAAATCGGCCTCTTTCGTTTCGCCTTTCACCTGCAGCACAATCAGGTTCGCATCATTGACGGCGACTGGCTGACATGCGATTGAAAAACCAGCATCTGTTTGCATGAGGGGCACACCATTGATCCAGGCGTCAACTTCGGTCCCCTCAGCGCAGGACACTTTCAGTACTAACGGTTTCCCGGACATCCACTTTTCAGGAACCCGAACCACGCAACGATACCAGCGACTCTGATCGGTTTTCTGTGCTTTCTCCAAACCGGGAATCTGCACCACTGACCAATGTGGGGCTTCATGAACCGTGACCTTTTCAGAAACAGTGACCTCCGCCGGATCAAGGCCCGCGGCCCAATAGATGCCATTCGTCAGCAGCCGCACAAATTCCGGTCGTGCGAAATCACTTGGATGTCCGAGCGACGTATAAAACGATTTGCCACCATCCTGCCGTTTGAACGTCCAGGCGACCGGTTCGACCGGTTTCCCTTCGATTTTACCCGTCATTAAAACCGTCGTATTTTTTGCTAACGGAGAGACTTCGTATAATGAATAAGCTTGCGGGAACGGTTTGTCCGGAATGCCTGTCAGAATCGGATTCTGCTTTTGTGCTTCATTGATCGAAATGATTGACTTCAAATCGTTTTTATGATGCCCGTGATAATTGCCGCCGAACACTTCCGCGTCGAACTCAGGCCAAGCCTGTAAACCCGCAGGCGGCTCTTTGCCATTGAGCGAAAACGCATGACTGGCGGTCCGAATGCCGACGACAGATTTCCCAGCATTGATATAATCGCGAATCGCCTGCATCGCTTGTTTTGGCAAGACACGCCGACGAACACTGAAGAGTACAACATCCGCCTCGTTGATCGCTTCAATACCGGGAATCGAATTGCGGTCCTTGTCATCGGCGAACACGGTGCTCACGCGAAACTGTTTGCCCAGATGTTTTGCGGCGAATGCGGGCAGACTCTGATTGGTCTCATACTCGGCTTCCGCCATCACCATCAGCAGATGCGGTCTGCGATCCTGCTTGAAAGTAAAAGACATGCCCCCCAGGAACTGATCGCTGGTGATCGTCGGACAGATAAATTTTTCGATGTGTGAGATTATCAGATCGTTGCCGGTAAAATGACTGACGTAAGGCCAGCGTTTCGGGTTATACATCGTGTCGGTCATATCGCGTACCAGAACCACGTTCTTCCCGTTTTTTGCCAGTTGACGCAGACCGAAGGGACGCCCGAGCACACACATGTTGGTATGCACGCCGGTCAGAATCACATTTTTTATGCCACGGCTTTCCAGAATCCGCCAGACCTCATCCCCCTTGTCGCTGATGAAATCCTGTTCGCCGTCAATCGTGATCAGCGGCGACTGGCTCTTCCAGGGCAGTGCCGGATTGCGGCCCAGTGATTCCAGTTTTTTTGCCCAGACCGCATGTTCTGCGGGATCATCGTCTTCTCCGCCATCTGATTGATCGAGAGGATAGACGGCCCGTTCTTCACTGGGAATCTTCGAGCACCAGTTTTCGATGCCTTCCGGCACCGCTCCTTTCTGCGGAATCTGCATCGCGCGCACCCGAGCCGGATGCCCCTGATAGGCGGGCATGCAATCACTGGGAGCATGGATGATCGTAACGTCTTGTGAACGTGCTATCTTTAACAGGTTATCGAGACGTGGGGCAAACTCTGTTAGCCTGTTGACTGCATTCAGGCAATGATGGTAATCCCAGACGTCGCAGACGATGATCGCGGTTTGTTCTGGGTTCCAGTTTTCTGTACGCTGCAAACGATGATAACGTCCGGAATCTTTGCTCGTTTCCTGCTGATAACGGAGTTGTAATTTCAAATCCTCAGCCGACAGAGTGGCTGTTGAAAGGAAAACCAGACTTAAACAGGCAGCCAGTTTGCACAATGCATTCACGTGATGTCTCCTGGTAGCAGGCAACGAGAAGGAACCGTAGAGGTCGTTCTGCTGATCGCATCAACAGACACTTCATTTTAAAGGGTCACAGTACCAGAACAAAAGTCTGAAAGCGAAAAACAAAAAAATCCCGCCTGAAAAGAAGTTACTTTTCAGGCGGGATTCGGTATCTCAGGTATTATCAATAGTTTTTTCGTTAGAGAATCTATCAGCGGGATTCAGCAGAGCGATGGTATCGCTGAAGTTGATTTTCGACCTGCTGAATTTTGTCTCTTTTCTGCTGATTTGAAACACTGGCTTTATTGGCAGCCTGAGTGAATGAAGCAGGTGCTCGGAAAGCAGGCTCTTCCGACTGAGGCGGAATTTGTCGTTGCACGCTGGCAACACGCGGCAGGCTGCGGCTGATACGTTCGCCTCTCGTGTTTTGCTGCATTTGTGGCTCACGTGCCTGCGTTCCATCCGGCTTGAACCGGGCTGATGTCGGCTGTGGCTGATTACTCACTTCCCCCGAAAGATAAGACACAAACTTCGAACTGGCTTTGTTAATGATCACCACGCGGCTGGCTGACTGTGGCTTGTTCAACGGACGAATGATACAGACCACTTCTGCTTCTCCCGCCTGATCCAGGGCTGCCTGCAATTGAGACAGATCGGGATTACCTGTTGTTGGAGCCGTCACAGACTGGCTGGGCATCGCCCGTTCCAGGAATTCGTCCAGCAATTCCTGATTGGGTTCCGATCTCATTTCCTCACGAACATCTGCCATCGCCAGTTTGGTTTCAGGTGCGCTCTCTGGAATATCAGACTGCTTATACAAGGCCGTCAATTGGGAATCATCCAGTAATTTGTGAACTACAGGCAGACCGGCATACAGGCCGCGTTTGTCTTCTTTATCCACAGCAAAACAGACACCCACCAGACGACCGGATCGATCAAACAATCCGCCGCCGGATCGTCCCTGCACGGGCATTCCCGTACATTCAATATTGTCAGGACCCAAAAATCGGTTGAGTTCCGTCACCTGGATTTTTTCCAGTGTGGGGAACTCACCGCCGTTACATCCAATGCTGGCAACCACGTCACCCGCTTTCACCTGATATTCGATCCCGGCGACTTTCGCTGCAGGAACGGCGTTTGAAGTAGGAATCGAAATCAGTCCCACATCTGCTTCCAGATTATAGCGGACCAGCGTTCCCACGTACGTTTCGTGCTTATCACCCTGAAAGACATCGACTTCAATTACCGAGTCATTCTTCAACTCACTAAAAATGTGACTGCAGGTCACAATCAAAGTGCGTCCGACCGCACTGTGAATAATCGTGCCGGAGCCCAGATCCATCCCTTTTCTATCTTTGACTCGAATACGAACCGTGCTCACACGCCAGTCATTGATCGTCGGCTGCAGCTGCATTTCGGGCAAATGATCGCCGGCAGACTCGCCGAACTGAGCGCGAATCACAGGTTCTTCTACAGCCACCGATTCGTCGGCATCTTTCGATTTATTACCAAAGAACGGGATACTGAAACCGCGCGATTTCTTTTCAGGTTTGGTTTGATTCTGTGTCAGTTGAATGGGAGTATCTGCAGACGAACTCGCTTTGTTCTCATTGGCTGCGAAAATCATCTGATTCTCTTTATCAGAATTCGCGGGCTGCTGTTTTTCCGAGGAAGGGATCTGTGCCAGCATCCGTCTCAGGCTGCTCTCGGTAGTCGACCCGACGGACCGCGCCACTTCCTGCCCTTCGACTACCAGTACAAAAGCGGGAATACTGGAAACATTAAAACGCCGCGCCAGTTCCGGTTCCTGATCAACGTCCACTTTTTTGATCGGGTATCCTTCGCGTTTTAAACGCGAAATCAACGGGCTCATTTTTTGACAGGGACCACACCAGGTCGCAGTAAAGTCCAGCAGTACCCCGTTCGGAGTCGCGGCACTGGCGGAACCGGAAATTATCAGAAATGACAAAACAACGGTCGTCGTAAACTTCATCTACCAATTCCTTAAACAGGCTGGTTTGAACGCAGATTGCGTTATTGATTCAGATAAAGGGGTATCGTTACAAAGCGTCTGTTGAGAACCGGAAAGGTTCCCCGGAACAGCGCAGACAACCTGAGAGGTTGTCGGATGCAGAGAAGCAGAGTGGTGCGATTGACGACCAATGCCTGCGTGAGCAGAAAATGGCTGACGCCCCCTCTTGATCTGAAGAGCTTCGACAGTTCGATAATTCAGAGCCTCGTCGAATGTATCAACGAGCGAAATCTGTGAAAATAGCTTCACGATGCGGCTTCCATGCCTTTCGGTTATTTCCGGCAAATTGTCGGTAACCTGGATTACTTAATTGGGAATCAAGTCCGGTCTTCCTGACCATCTACTTTGATTCGTTGAAATGTCGGTTCCGTACCTATGTACAAGTATGATAAAGAAACAGGACAGGCATCCCGTTTGTGACAGGTAATCTGAAATCACGCACCTTGCGTACCATAAGGACAAATTATTTTGCGAAATATTCGCCGGAACGCGTAAATACCTTAAAGAGTATTCCTTGTAAATAGGATTTTCTCTGGAACCTTTTACAATCGACGCTCAAAGAAACCGTTTTGGTGACTTTTTTGCAAGGCATTGTAATTTTTACCTTATTTTCAACCGTTTTTCGCCAAGGAGTCGTTGAGTCAGACTGTGGTGACATGTCTCCGGAAATGAGCGGGATTTTGAGGGGAGAGCCAAACTGGTTGTGTACTTTTCTGTTCTCAAAGAACTATAATACAGTAGCAGCCTTTCCCAGACGAACAGGGGGAAACGCAAATTGGATCCTTATCATCATAAACAGTTCATAAATAATGACTTACACCCCTGACGAAAGACCCCGTCTTTCTCTACAATATCCTTCCTTGAACATCGTGACAGATTCACTTTCTGTTTTCTCTATACAAATAAACCGATAGTCGGTTACGCCAGCCACGATTTTGTCGGGAGAGACATTGTTTCTACAAAATCGCTGTCAGAATTGGGCAGGCACAGGTATTCACTTTTTTCGACGGACACTCATGAAACAGACGCTCCCCATTTTCATCATACTCCTGCTGTTGGTCCCCGCCGGTTGTGGCAAACAGGAAGAGATCACCTCTTATACGGTTCCGAAACAGGCGGCTGATGCTGGCCCCGCTGGTGCCGGCAGCGCCACCGCACCCGCAAAGGAAGTCCGGATGCTGGCAGCGATTCTGCCCGGCGGTTCACAAAACTGGTTTTTCAAATTGACCGGCGCTCCGGATCAGGTGCAGGCCGAGTTTGAAACCTTCATCCAGTTTCTGAAATCCATTACCCTGAACGGGGACAAGCCTGCCTGGAAACTTCCGGAAAACTGGGAACAGGAGCCGGGAAGTTCCATGCGATTTGCGACGTTAAAAGTCAAAGGCAGCGATCCCGCTGTCGAACTGTCTGTCATCCCCTTGCCTGCCGGAGATTCTCTGGAAGTCGATCTGCTTTCCAACATCAACCGTTGGCGCGGACAGGTAGGTCTTTCCGACATCACCGCCAAAGACATTCAGGCCGCTTCCACAACTCCTGCCCTGGATACGGATCTGTTCACACTCAAAGACGGCGATCAGACAATTACCGCCGTCAGTCTGAAAGGCATGATGGCCGATAACCCCATGGGCGGTGCGCCGTTCGCATCCGGCATGATGGGGGGCGCAGGCCGTCCCTCTCCCAGCCCCGTGAATCCTCCGGCAACAACGCCGGGCGGCACCAATTTAAAATATGAGACCCCCGCAGGCTGGAAACCCGGTCGTAGCGGCGGAATGAGAAAAGCTGCCTTCAATATCACCGCAGGCGAAGAAACCGCGGAAGTCACGATCATCGATCTGGCCAAAGCCGCCTCTCCCCTGCTCCCCAATATCAATCGCTGGCGGGGACAGGTCGGCCTGAAAGAGATCTCGGAAGCCGATCTTCCCAAAGAGTCTGAACAACTCAAAGCAGGCGATCTCGAAGCCACATATGTCAAACTGATCGGCCCGGAAACTTCCAAACCACCCCAGGCGATTCTGGGGGCGATTATTTATCGGGACGAACTGGCCTGGTTCGTCAAGTTGACCGGCCCCGCGAAACTGGCCGAACAGGAACAGGCCCGTTTCAAACAGTTTGTGCAATCAATCCGGTTTGAATAGGCAATCCAGTTTGAACAGGCTGCGAAAACAAATTACTCAACACAAAATTAATTGAGTTTCAGTTTCAGGAAATCAA
>NZ_CALFPF010000508.1 GCF_937919775.1 uncultured Gimesia sp. | reverse complement strand
TGCCAAGGCAGTGATTCTCCACGACGCTGAAATTCAGCATCAGTAGACAATAGAGTTGGCACGAATTCAGGATTCTAATGATTCTGAAACGCGTTTCGCTCATCGTAACACTGCTTATCGCCGGGCGCGAGCAGTAGACCGAAACAAAGAGAAGCGGCCGCTGACTGCTAACGTGCCCAGAATTAACTTGGCGCGGAAGCTGTTTCGGCCCAGATTAAACAGCAATGTCCTGGATTTTCAGATAGGATTTGAGTCGGAAACCAATCCAGACTCGGAACACAACGATTTAACCACGCGCTTCTACCCTGTGTCCAGATGCGGTTTGAAAACTTTTTCATAATTGTGTACAGGCTGGCAAGATTCACCAAACGCGCGCCAGGATGATTGCGATCTGACCAACGCGTCACAACTCGACTAAATGATATAACCGGGAGAATGTGCTTTTGATAAATCCCTGCACAAATACGCAATCATCAATTAAAAGCAGAGTGAATTCAAAACGTTATAGAAGAAATGGAGCCTGAAAAACAGGAATTTATGAAGAACTGCAGAAACTGAATTCCATCGAAACCTCATGCGAACTATCGCTGGAAATTCGCATGTATCCGAGTCAGTATTTTAAATTGAACGAAGGCGAATTCTTACAGCGGCAGAGACAAATCTCAGACGAACAACTCAGAAACCGCTTCGCCGGAATCGAGTAATGGCAGGGGGCGGTCCAGACGATCATTAAACATCACGCGCTGCGGATCGATACCCAGATGTCGATAAATGGTTGCTGCGACATCTTGCGGACTGACAGGACGTTCCACAACAGTTTCGCCGTGCTTGCTGGAACGTCCAATAACCTGGCCCATGTTCATGCCGCCACACCCCATCAGCACACTGAAGGTTCGCCCCCAGTGATCACGGCCGGCGTGTTTATTCATGCGGGGCGTTCTGCCAAACTCGCCCATTGCCACAATCAAGGTCTTCTCGTACAAACCACGATCAATCAAATCGCGTACCAGTCCTGCAATCGCAGCATCGAGAGGGGGAATCAGTTTCCGCGCGCCCTCTTCGGTTTTATATTGGCCCGGTGAACCGTGGTGATCCCAGGGAACACAGTTGACCGTGACAAACGTGGCGCCATGCTCAACCAGTCTGCGCGCCAATAATGCACTTTGACCAAAGGTATGCCTGCCGTAGCTGTCGCGCAGTGAGTCTGGCTCAGCGGCGATGTCGAACGCGGAGCGCACCCCTTTTGAGTTAAGCAGATCAAACGCTTTCTGTTGATGTTCATCCACATCAAGAATTAACTTTTCATGGGAGCGCGGCAACACATCGAGTGAACCAAGAAGTTGCTGGCGATTCCTCAGCCGGTCTAACGTCAGGCCGGTTGTTAAGGTCAGATTTTTGACGTTAAAACCGGCTGTATTCGGATCGGAATTGACAATAAACGGGTTACTGCCCCCTCCGATGTAGGAGGAATAGTGAAAGAGATTATCGGTTCCACCATGCAAATGCGGCACCCCTACATACGATGGCATCCCCGCTTGATTTGGCCCTCGCAAAAAAGAGGCAGCGGAACCCATCGAGGGGCGTCTTTGCACGCGGTTGTCGGGAGCATTGAACGCAGGACCTTCAAAGCCGGTCAGCATCCAGTGATTTCCCTTGGTATGATCCCCGGAACCATGATTGACCGTTCGCAATACGGCGAGATGCTCCGCCAGTTTTGCCTGCTCAGGCATCAATTCACTGAATTGAACCCCCGTCAGATTTGTCGCGATCGATTGAAAAGGCCCCCGATAATCTGCAGGAGCTTCCGGTTTGGGGTCCCAGGTCTCCATATGACCGGGTCCACCACTTAACCAGAACAGAATGACGTTTGTGTCTTGCTGTTTTGGGTGAATCGCCCCCTCTGCTTTGAGCTTCAACAGATCGGCTAACCCTAATCCCCCTGCGCCAAGTAAACCTGCCTGCACGAAATTACGACGAGTGACCCCTGCACAATTTGCTGACTTCTGAGAAGATCGTTTTTTCATCGCCAAATTTCTTCAGGAGGGAAATTGATGAGCGGCATTGGGCCAACGGCAGATAAACATAAACCGACATTGATTTGTTAATTATCATCAAAAAACAGATCCAGGTCAAGAACTGCCACCGGATGTTCGAAACTTGACTCAGTCTGCTCGACAATCCCCCAATTTATCCCTCTAGTCATATGCGTTCTGCCGCTTTGCTAAGACAGCAGGCCTTTGACGACATTCGCACCATCGACGCCTGTGAGCTTGAGATCGAGGCCCTGATATTTCACGGTAAAGCGATTGTGATCGATGCCCAGGCAGTGCAGGACGCTGGCGTTTAAATCATTGATGTGTACGGGATCTTTCACAATGTTATAGCAGTGATCGTCAGTTTCCCCGTAATCGATACCCGGTTTAAATCCGCCACCGGCAACCCAGGTCGAGAAACAACGTCCGTGATGATCACGGCCGTGGTTGTCTTTCGTCAATGTTCCCTGGCTATAAATCGTACGGCCAAATTCTCCTCCGAAGATGACAACCGTGTCGTCTAATAATCCCCGTTGTTTTAAATCTTTCACGAGAGCGGCGGCAGGCTGATCCACTTTATTACAATTATTCCGAATTGCTGTCGGCAGGCTGCCATGTTGATCCCAGCCACGCTGAAAGAGTTGAATAAAAGGGACACCTCGTTCGGCCATCCGGCGTGCTAAAATGCAATTCGCGGCAAAGGTTCCCTTTTTCTGCGAGTCAGGCCCGTACATCTCAAACGTGGCTTGCGTTTCTCCACTTAAATCCATCAGGCCAGGAACCGAGGTTTGCATCCGATATGCCATTTCGTACTGAGAAATACGCGCTTCAATTTCCGGATCGCCCGACAGCTGCGCTTTTTCGGCATTGAGTTTTGCCAACCCATCCAGCATTTTACGACGCAGGCCTCTGTCTAACCCTTTCGGATCAGTCAGAAATAATACGGGATCACCGGCACTGCGAAACTGAACGCCCTGATGGCGTGAGGGCAAATTTCCGCTGCTCCAGAGTCGTGAATAGAGTGCTTGCCCTGGTGCATTACCGACGGAAATCATCACCACATACGCGGGCAAGTCTTTGTTAGGACTGCCTAAGCCATAACTCAGCCACGCTCCAAAACTGGGGCGTCCCAATTGTTGAGTCCCCGTGTTGATGTAGGTGATCGCGGGATCGTGGTTGATGGCTTCCGTATTCATGGTGCGGATGATGGCAATATCATCCGCGATGGAAGCCGTGTGTGGCAGAATGTCGCTATTAATCCATGTTCCCCGTTCGCCATAACGTTTGAAATTGAACATCGGCGCCACGCAGGGAAACGATTTTTGTCCGCTGGTCATTCCGGTGAGCCGTTGTCCTTTGCGAACCGACTCGGGCAGTTCTTTCCCGTGAATCTCCTTTAACACCGGCTTATAATCAAATAAATCAATATGGCTGGGACCACCGGCCATGAAAAGATAAATGACCCGCTTTGCTTTGGGAGCAAAATGAGGCAAGCCCTGCAATCGCCCCTGTTCGGAGCCGGTTTGACTGGCTGCAGATAATTTGGGTACATCTCCCAGCAAACTGGCGAGTGCAGCAGCTCCCAGACATCCACGAGAACGCGATAATAATTGCCGACGCGTTAACTGTCGCTGGTATTCTTCAAATGGATTCATTGATCTTTACTCACGAGTCAAAGTTTCGTCTAAATTGAAAATCATGTTGGCAACGACCGTCCAGGCAGCCTGTTCCGTGACGTTGAGTTTTTTATCTCGGGGTGATTCACCAACACTCATCAGTTCTTCCGCCGCTTTCGCATTGGCCTGATAGTGTTTCAGACTTTGATCATACAGTTCCAGAAGTACCTCTCTTTCAGAGGATCGGGGCTCCCTGCCCGTTGCCAGTAAAAAGGCATATGCGACCTGTTCTTCTTTTGTCGAACCTCCCTCTTTCAACATCCGTTCTGCGAGGTGACGGGCCGCTTCGACATATTGGACATCGTTCATCGTCACTAACGCCTGCAGAGGTGTATTCGTGCGAGGTCGTCTGATCGTGCATTTTTCCCGGGTGGGTGCATCAAAGATCTGCATACTCGGAGGGGGCGCAGATCGCTTCCAATAGGTATATAAGCTGCGTCGATATAGTTTTTCGCCGTGATCCTGTACGAAAACAGGATTCCCTCCCAGGCCGACTTCTTTCCAGAGTCCGGGAGGCTGATAAGGTTTGACTCCCGGGCCCCCCATTTTCGTGTTGAGTAATCCGCTGACTTCGAGCGCGCTGTCGCGAACAAATTCTCCCTGTAATCGAAAACGCGCGCCACGTGCCAACAGTCGGTTTGACGGATCTTGCAAATAGGTTTCACGGGATGCATCGGATGTCTGCCGATAGGTTGCCGACATCACAATCTGTTTGAGCAACCGTTTGACATCCCAGCCTGATTCCCTGAAGTCGACAGCCAGCCAGTCCAGTAATTGCGGATGACTGGGAAAAGCGCCTTGTGAACCGAAGTCTTCCGGTGTCGTGACGAATCCCGTCCCAAATAACATTTGCCAATAGCGATTGACGGCAACACGCGCAGTGAGTGGATGATCAGATTGAAAGAGCCACTGGGCCAACCCCAAGCGATTTTGCGGTGCCTCTTTTGGCATAGGAGGCAGAATCGCCGGTGTCCCCGGTTGAACTTTATGTTCGGTCGGGGCATCGTAAGCGCCACGTGCGAGAATAAACGTATCGCGGGGCTTTGCCATATCACTCATCATCATGACCGTCGTCAACGGTTTGAGAAGCTCTGTCTCCTCTGCTTTCAGTTCCTGCTTCTGTTTGATTAATGCAATATATTCTGCGTCTTCCTGTTCCAGATAATATGTACGTAACTGCTGCTGTTGCTCTGCCGTTCGTTTTTCCGGCGCAACGGCCAGAATTGCCGTAATGGGAAGTTGTTTTGAAAGTGTTTCCACTTCAGATAAACTGAGTGCGCGACTAAAAACAGCCACCTCATCAACGGTTCCCAACAGACGGGAACTGGGATGCCGACTGCCGATGAGTAATGTTTTGGGGGTGCGGATGGATTCGCTTAAGCGATCCTGCTCGATGTTCCAGTCCCACAACTGACCATCGACATAAATTTTTACCCCCTTGGCTTTGGAAGAGCCATCATAGGTCACAAAGACATGGTGCCAGGTAGAAGGTTTGAGTTTATTTTTGTGGTGACTTTAATCGCATTCGTGGGCCATTGATTAATGATGTGAACTGAAATTTTTTCCCCCGCAATCAGAATATCATAACCACGGTAACTGTTGGCGTCATCCATTTTCGCCAGCAGAGCCCCTGATCCTTTGGGGTCGAGATTGAGCCAGCCACCATAGGAAAAATGATCCGTCCGTTCAAAATCACAGACTTCTCCCAGGTCGATATAGGTCTGACCATCAAATTTGACCCCCTGATCGTGAGGAGACTTGACCCAGTTCGCATTACCATGAATGGTCCCTGTTCGAGTCTGATCCACCAGATCGACGACTTTGGTTCCTGCCCCCTGATTGAGCGCAAAACGCAACAACTGGCCATCCAGATGTGTGGGACTTTCCTGTTGTTTTTCTTTCGTCGTCAACCAGGCGGCAAACAGGGGCTCAACCGACTTTTGGCGGGCGGCAATCTGATTCTGGTTTTCTTCGATTCTGGCGCGCGTTCCCGGCAGTTTCTTTTCTTTTTCCGGATCGACTAGTTCGACGATCGGTTGCGCGTTTCCACCGCGTGTCTGACTGCCGGCATCAGCACTGATGTTAAAAAAACCAAAGAACCGGTAATAGTCCTCGTGTGAAATGGGATCGTATTTATGCTCGTGACACTGAGCACATTCCATACTCAGCCCTAACCAGACCGTCGACGTTGTCTTCACCCGGTCAACCGCGTATTCGACACGATACTCTTCGGGGATCAACCCGCCTTCATCTGTCGTACCGTTATTCCGATTGAATCCGGAGGATACTTTTTGTAACGGCGTTGCATCAGGAATCAAATCTCCCGCCAATTGTTCCGTCGAAAACTGGTCAAAAGGAATATTTTCGTTATACATCTGCACGATGCGATCGCGCCAGGCCCACATATCGCGTGGCCCGTCTGCATGATACACACTCGTGTCACCATACCGGGCCGCATCCAGCCACATCAGCGCCATGCGTTCGCCGTAATGTTTTGAACTTAACAGTCGATCAACCAGTTTTTCATAGGCATCGGGAGACTCATCATTGAGAAAAGTATTAATCTCGGCAATGGTGGGGGGCAGCCCTGTCAGATCAAAAGTCAGTCGTCGTATTAAAGTGCGACGACTGGCTTCCGCAGACGGTTTTAACTGTTGTGACTCAAGCTGTGCCAACACGAATTGATCGATGGGATTGCGAACCCACTTCTCGTTTTTGACTGGAGGCAACGCAGATTTTTGCGGAGGGAGAAACGCCCAGTGGCTGGTCCATTCGGCTCCTTCATTGATCCAGCGTTTGAGCAATTCCACCTGCGCTGGAGTCAACTTTTTATTCGAATCTGGGGGAGGCATTTTCAGATCAGGATCATTGCCGCTGATCCGTGCGTAAAGTTCGCTTTGATCGGAATGTCCCGGTGTGATCGAATTTGCTTTTGCTGCCTCTTCAATATCCAGCCGCAGATCGCCTGCACGATGTTTCGTGTCGGGGCCATGACAGTGAAAACAGTTTTCGGAAAGAATCGGTCGTATGTCGCGGCTGAAATCGATTTTAGCGGGCGTGCCGGGTTGTTTTACCTGATTATTCTCTGCCAGACAAAGATCAGCAGACAGCAGGAAAAACGCAGCCGAAAAACAGAGGCTTAGATGACGGAGCGTGCGCATACTGAATTATGTCCTTCAAAGTGGAACACAATCAACGATCCTGGTGCGTCTCAAGAATTTCCGAAACTGCGACATCGCAGCACGAGGAGAACAGGTGGGTCCCAAATGGATGATCGTTACATAGATGGTAGATACGTCGGAAGACAATTGTCAAGGCTTTTCGATTGAAAGATGAAGTCGAATGCACACCCCGATATCAAACGTCATACCTGCCTGCATTTTTTCAGTCCACAATGTATTTTTAAACAAAACTGATTCCACTCTGAATTTCCGACCTGAATGAATGCATTCGACTTTCTCTACCATCTTCATAAACGCCCTGATATATTGGGATCAAGAGTTCCGATTCATAGATCAAGCCAACTTTGGCTTTTAATGCTGCTCAGAGGGTATCTATCGTGAACGTAATCAGAATCATTATGATCGCTTTGACGGCAACGTTCTTGACCTGCGTTGCTGCAGCGGAGGAAAAAGTCGAATTCAATCGCGACGTGTTGCCGATTCTCTCCAATCATTGTTATGCCTGCCATGGACCGGATTCAGCGACGCGTGAAGCAGGTTTGCGTTTGGATCAGCGAGAATCAACCACGGGCAAAGCAGATTCCGGCAAACGGGCAGTCACTCCCGGTAACGTGCAGGTCAGCGAATTGATCCGTCGCATCACTACCGAAGATGAAAACGAGCGTATGCCTCCGGTTAAAGGACCGAAGCCGCTGAATGCTGATCAGATTGCAACTCTCAAAACGTGGATCATGCAAGGTGCGGAATTCCAACCACACTGGGCCTTCATTCCACCAAAACAACCAGCGATACCGAAGACGCTGAACTCTGCCTGGCCGAAGAATGAGATCGATCACTTCGTATTGGCGCGATTGGAACGTGTTGGGATAAAACCGGCCCGCGAAGCAAATCGTGAAACGTTAATCCGACGCGTAGCCTTTGATTTGACCGGCCTGCCACCAACGCTGAAGGAAATCGACCTGTTCCTTTCCGATCAATCTCCCCACGCGTACGAACAGATGGTTGATCGTTATCTTGCCTCGCCAGCCTACGGCGAACATATGGCGCGGCACTGGCTCGATCTGGCTCGTTATGCAGACAGTAACGGCTATCAATATGATACCGAACGCGAACAATGGATCTGGCGCGACTGGGTCATCAACGCCTATAACAGCAACAAACCGTTCAACGAATTCACGATTGAGCAACTTGCCGGTGACCTGCTACCAGCCGCCACTGACCAGCAACGACTGGCAACCGGTTTCAATCGAAATCACGGCATCACCATCGAAGGTGGCATCATCGATGAAGAGTATCGCACTGAATACGTGATGGACCGGCTGGTGACCACCGGCGATGTCTGGCTCGCACTCACCATCGGTTGCGCCCGCTGTCACGAACATAAATTCGATCCGATCTCTCAAAAGGAATTCTACCAGCTTTATGCCTTCTTCAATCAGGTACCCGAGCGAGGCATGCAGGGTTTTGCTCCCAAACAGCGTATCCCTTCGCCACTTGCCTCAGATTCACAGAAAGTCTTCGACGTGGAACTGGCTCGATTGAAAGCAGAGCTGCAGAAACCCGCCGAGATCGATGAGCAATTAAATCTATGGTCAAAGAACATCTCCGGGCAGGCCGTCAGCGGCTGGACGGTGGTTGAACCGCTCACGATGAAATCGTCCGGCGGAACAACGCTCACGAAACTCGCAGACAATTCCCTGCTGGCCAGCGGGGCCAATCCTCAAAAGGATGTCTACGAGATCGTCTCAAAAACTGATGCCACAAATCTGACGGCAGTCCGGTTGGAGGCACTCACACATGAGTCGCTTCCAGGCAGTGGACCAGGACGGCATAGCAATTCCAACTTCGTTCTGAGTGAGTTTGAACTGACGGCGGTTTCAACGGCAGATCCGTCCAAACAGCAAACAATCAAATTCATCCGCGCCATCGCCGACTATTCACAAGCCAATTATGAAATTGACAAAGCCATTGATGGCAATCAAACCGGTAACAACGGCTGGGCCGTGGATGGTCCCACTCGCAAACTTCCCGCGACCGCCCTGTTCATCGCGTCCTCGCCTTTTGGCTTCGAAGGGGGCACGGAGTTACAGTTTCGCCTGCGTCACGAGGCCGGTTTTTCAACGCACGGTGTGGGACGACCGCGACTTTCGATTACCGACGATACTCCTGAAACTCTCGAGTTACATGGCATTCCCGCCGACATACGTCAGATTGCAGGCAAGGAACGAGACCAGCGAACGACCAATGAGCAAAAACAACTGCAGGAATATTTCCTCGCTCATCATAATCCACAGCAGGCACTGGAACAACGCGTCGCTGAACTCGAAAAGCAAAAGGTGGCAGCGATTCCCGAGACCATGATCATGCAGGATATGGCCCAGCCACGAGCGACTTATCTCCTCGATCGCGGACAATACAATGAACCACGCGAACAGGTCTCGCCCGATGTGCCCGCGATCTTTCCGGCGATGCCGAAAACGGCAGCGAAAAACCGCCTGGGTTTCGCGAACTGGCTGGTTGACCCCGGCCATCCGCTTACAGCACGTGTTGCCGTGAATCGATACTGGCAACGACTCTTTGGGTTGGGACTGGTAAAAACGTCCGAAGATTTTGGAGTGCAGGGAGAATTACCCAGCCATCCGGAACTGCTGGACTGGTTGGCATTGGAGTTTATTCGCAGCGGTTGGGATATCAAACACATGCAGCGGTTGATCGTCAACTCGGCGACCTATCGACAGACTTCCCACGTTGGTGCCGACGCCTATCGAAAAGACCCTGAAAATCGACTGCTCGCTCGAGGCCCGCGGATGCGGCTGGATGCCGAACAAATTCGCGACGCCACATTAGCGGTCGGCGGCTCGCTGGTGCAGCAACAGGGTGGTAAAAGCGTCTACCCGTATCAGCCGAAAGGACTGTGGCTCGAATTGAACAACCGGCCTAATTACTCAAAGGCATATCCACAAGGCAGCGGCAACGATCTCTACCGACGGAGTCTCTACACATTCTGGAAGCGAACGGTACCGTCTCCAATGTTGAAAACGCTTGACGCTCCGGAACGTGAATTCTGTACGATTCGCCGCTCACGGACCAACACGCCGTTGCAGGCGTTGTTGCTATTGAACGGTCCGCAATTTGTCGAAGCAGCCAGGAAGCTGGCAGAGCGGATGCTGACCGAAGGGGGCTCGACTGTTGACGAACAGATTACGTACGGTTTTCGACTGGTCACCGCGCGAAATCCCAGCACCGCTGAACTGGCAGTGTTTCGCGAAGCTTATGACACGGACCTGAAGCATTACACCAACGCTCAGAATGCAGCACAGAAACTGCTGCAGGTGGGAGATTCCGCATTTAATAAAAGTCTCAATCAGGCCGAGCTGGCCGCCTGCACCAGTCTTGCGCGCGTATTCCTGAATTTGGACGAAGCGATTACGAAGGAATAAGATCATGCCCCATCCCTTATCTGAAATGCAAATACATCAAAACCGGCGTCAATTCTTCGGCCGCTCGAGTACCGGCATTGGTGTGGTGGCGCTCGCCTCGTTGCTGAATCGCGACCTGTTTTCTAAAGAAACAGCCAGCGATGCATCACGTGTCGGCGGACTGCCGGGCATTCCTCACTTTGCTCCCAAAGCCAAACGAGTCATCTACCTGCTGCAGTCCGGCGCGCCTTCTCAGGTCGACTTGCTCGATTTTAAGCCGTCGCTGGAGAAACTGCACATGACTGAGTTACCCGACACCGTGCGTAAGGGACAGAGACTGACGGGGATGACCGCGGGACAGAAGCAGTTCCCCGTTGTCAAATCACCGTGGAAGTTCCAGCAGCACGGAGAATCGGGAACGTGGCTGAGCGATCTGTTACCACATATGGGGAAAGTGGCTGATGACATTTGCGTCATCAATTCCATGCATACAGAAGCGATCAATCATGACCCGGCGATCACCTTCTTTCAGTCGGGGCATCAGCAACCGGGGCGTCCAAGTATCGGGGCGTGGCTCAGCTACGGACTGGGCAGCGAGACTGAAAACCTGCCTTCGTTTGTTGTGCTGCTCAGCAAAAATTCGTTCAACCAGGCTCAACCGCTGTACGATCGATTGTGGGGGAGCGGTTTTTTATCGTCGAAGTATCAGGGGGTAAAATTCCGTAGCCAGGGTGATCCGGTTTTATACCTGAGCGATCCGGCCGGCGGCAGTGACGCGAATCGTCGGATGATGCTGGACCGTCTGTCAAAACTCAACCAGATGCGTGAGCAGGAAATTGGCGATCCGGAAATCACCGCACGGATCGCCCAATATGAAATGGCGTACCGCATGCAGACATCGGTGCCGGAACTGGCTGATATTTCGAATGAGTCGGCCAGCACCCTCAAACTGTATGGCGACGATGTGAAGGAACCCGGTACACACGCGGCAAACTGTCTGCTCGCGCGAAGACTGGCCGAACGTGGCGTACGTTTCATTCAAGTATTTCACCGTGGCTGGGATCATCATAGCAACGTTCAGCAGCATCTGCCGACACTGGCTAAGCAGACCGATCAAGGTTCTGCCGCGCTCATTGCTGATTTAAAACAACGCGGGATGCTGGACGAAACACTCGTGATCTGGGGAGGGGAGTTTGGTCGCACCGTTTATTCACAAGGCAATCCCAAGGCGTTTGGCCGAGATCATCACCCACGTTGTTTTTCCCTCTGGATGGCGGGGGGCGGCATCAAGCCCGGCCTCACCTACGGGCGAACCGACGATTACTGCTACAACATCACAGAGAATCCGGTGCATGTTCATGACTTTCACGCCACGATCCTGCACTGCCTCGGCATCAACCACGAACGTCTCACCTACCGTTTCCAGGGTCGTGACTATCGTCTCACCGACGTACATGGAACAGTGGTAAAGGATATCGTGAAGTGATGGCGGCAAACTGGTAATTGCCGTCTTCCCCGATTGAGAGCGTGCCATCGGTCAAGACAACTCGCGAATGGGTTGACCTGTATCGATGATGCTTGTGGGGCGTCCGGAAGCATCGTTGAAGTGCGTATCCAGAGGGATTCCCAGCTTTTGATAGATGGTTGCCAGCAGATCCATCGGAGTCGTTTTGCGTTCTACCACTCCACCACCAAATTTTTCACTGGCTCCGACGACGCGCCCTCCCGCAATACCGCCTCCGGCAAACATCACTGTAAAGCAATTCGACCAGTGATCCCTCCCGGCGTGGCCATTGATCATCGGAGTGCGACCAAATTCACCAGCACAAAAAATCAGCACATCCTGCAGCATGCCACGCTGATCAAGATCCTGAATCAGTGTGGCAATCGCACGATCTAAAGGGGGCAATTGTTCCTCGAGACCTTTTTCAATCGCATCATGGTGATCCCAGTATCCGGTGTTGATGGTCACACAGCTACTCCCTGCTTCGACGAGTCGTCTGGCCAGGAGCGCACTTTGGCCGTATTTGTGACGTCCATACTGATCCCGGAGTCTGGTGTCCTCACTGCTCAAATCGAAGGCTTTGCGAACACGTTCGCCGGTAACCATTTCTAATGCTTGTGTCTTGAAAGAGTCCAGACCTTCGATCACTCCTGATTTGTCGACATCGCGGTTCAGGGTGTCAAACTTTTTAAGCAGTTCACGTCGCGATTCGACACTTTTCAAAGTCAATCCTTCTGGCAGAGCCAGATTGGGGATTTTGAAGTTTTTGGAATTGGGATCCGTGCCGACTTCAAACGGGTTATACGATTTTCCCAGATAAACGGCCCCCTGATAACCAAAGGCTTCAGACTTGGGGATCGTCACATAAGGCGGCATATGCTCGGCGTGGGCGCCTAAAGTTCGCGCGATCACGGAGCCAAAGGACGGTTTCTGTGGCGCGTTGCGTGCCAAAGTAGGCCCAAAATAACCTGTTTGCATCCAGTGCGCAGAAGGTGCGTGAATACCATTTTCATGATGGACCGACCTGACTTGCGAAATATGCTGCATGACTTTCGCCTGCATTGGAAATCGTTCTGTCACGTGAATATCAGAAACGGAAGTCGCAATCGGGCGATACATGCCGCGATATTCCGCGGGCGCGTTTGGTTTCATATCGTACGTGTCCTGCTGGCTCATCCCGCCATGTGTCCAGAACACAATCAAAGACTTATTCGTTTTGTTGCGGACCGTTTCTTTAGCCGATGCGCGTATTTTCAGCAAATCAGCAAGCCCCAGCCCCAAAACAGGCGCTCCAAGCTGCAGGAAATGACGACGGTTGAATCCGTCACTATCGGAGTTTCGTGTTCCTGAAACGGATAACATAAACTCGGTCTCCAAAGTCTGTTGATATTTGATTTACCAGTCACTGCGTTCAATGATTCATCATAAACTCATTCGTGGCCAGGAGTGCCCACAACAGCGAACGGTATCCCTCCTGTCGGCTTTTTTCGGAATTCAGATATTCAACGGCCATTTTTTCTTCTGCCGCACGGGGATTTCGCGAAAACGTCCGCAGAAAAATAGAGCGTACATTTTCTGAATGCGATTTCGTATTTGTCCCAAGTCTTTCGACATACCCGTTTTTCTCCGTCATTTTCCGCTGGATCTCATTTGAATTGACCAGTTCGAGAGCTTGTGACAAAGCGGGGGCATCTGTCCGTTCGCATTCGCATGCAGAAGTACGAGACGGGCGCCCAAACGCGTCCAGAAAATTCAAACGCACATTCTCGTCAGGCAAATTCACAGCCCGCATTCCCTCGGGGAATTGCCCCGGTCCACCTGGAAAGATGGTCGGAACATCCAAAACCTGACTGATGCCATCGAGAAGAACCTCAGCAGAAATTCGTTTCGGATAATAGCGGGCAAAGCACTGTGTATCCTCCTGGTTCGTCTGATTGGGAACGGAACTAAGCTGGTAAGCAGAGGAGTTTGTTATGACTCGAATCAATCTTTTCACGTCGTAGCCATTAGCAGAAAAATCGTAGGCCAATTCTTCGATCAATTCCGGATTTGTGGGCGGGTTGGTGCTGCGTGCATCATCAATCGGATGAATAATTCCACGACCGAAAAAGTGGCCCCACATTCGATTCACCATCGTGCGGGCAAAAAACGGATTTTCCGGACTTATCATCCATTTCGCCAGGCTCTGGCGCGGATCGTCGAAACGGGAAATTGCGAAGTCAGGTCCCCCCAGCGGACGGGGTTGCATCAGTTTCCGGGTTCGCGGATTTCGGACTTCACCTTCGTTTTTGAGGTAAATGATTTCATTCGTGGGCACTTCCGCATCAGCAAATCCCCCCTTGCGCCCCACGCGGCTAAAAATAGCAGCGAACGCATAGTAATCATTTTCGCTCCAACGTTCCGCTGGATGGTGATGGCATTGAGCACATTGAATTCTGACTCCCAGAAAACACTGGGCGATTGATTCCACATAATTGGGAGTGTTACGGACTGATCGATACCAGATTGCCGGCGGGTTCTCTGCCTGACTGCCCGTGGCAGTCAGAATTTCAGAAACAAAGCGATCATATGGCTTATTGGACAACAGGGAATCGCGAATCCACGCCGAGAACAGCATCGTGCCCGCCCGTTGTTTACTGGTGGAATAACCACTTCCGCGATTTTGCAATATGTCGGCCCATTTCAATGCAAAATAACTGGCGTATTCAGGACGCTCCAGCAGTCGATCGATTAACCTCTGCCGTTTGTCTGGGCTTGTATCCGAAAGATATGCAGTCACTTCATCAGCGGTTGGCAATGTGCCACAGATATCGAGCGTTACGCGACGGATGAAAGTCGCGTCGTCAGCCGGGGACGAAGGTGTGATTCCCAGTTTTTTCCATTGCGTAACCAGATGCTGGTCAATTTTCGAGAGTTCCCGGGGAGACGGATATGCTTCATGCTGAGCGGCTTCTAAAGAGTTGTAAGGTACGATGCCTTGAAACACGGCGATCTGATCGCCAAAACGAGCCATCACGGCAAACAATCCGCCACGAGATTGAGTCGTCACAAGGCCTTGCTTGTCAATAGTGGCGACCTCGGGATAATTGGATTCGTAAACCGCTTGCCGGGACACATCACGCTGACTTCCATCCGAAAAGTGAGCGACCACTTGTAATTTCAAATTTGAGTTTTGTTTTAAAACCTGATCTCGTGTTGATAAATTAATACGTAACAGCACCGGCGCATCAGGATCAGGTCCAGGTGCCCCCTGTCGAATCCACTCGCGCAGCACCTTGTAATCTTCTGAATCAGATTCCAGCAGCTTGCCACCTCCGTGCGGAACTCTGCCGATTGCTTTTGAGAGTAATAAACTTCGATCTGGATCTGCAGGAGAGATCCGCCGACCTCGCGCTTCCAGAGAAATTGCAGCATAATCTAACTCCGGATCGAATCCCAATAAAGAGATCTTGAAACCATTCTGGCCGGTCGACTTTCCATGACAACCGCCACTGTTGCAACTCAGCTTGGTGAGTACAGGAACCACATCCGTGAGAAAATAAATCTTCTGTTCCGGTTGGTCTGGTTTTAATCGAGTCGCGTTCTCTGCAGCCTGCAGATCGGCATTCAAGACCATCAGCACACAGACGATCAGCCAGGCAACCAATGGATGCCACTCTGTGAAGTTCAATTTTTTATTGAAGCGGAACATGTGATTTCGATTCGCTAATTAAAAGACTACTCAGTAATCTCCAGATCGAGGAAACAACTTCCGTGATACACTGGCTGCTCTTCTACAACCCCTACAGCGGACAATCGTATGAAAGGCAGTTTTCCTAAAGGAGCATCATCGTTCGCAATAATCTGGAGGGTTCCCCGATCACTTTGTCCGACAAAAGTGACTCCCCGCACACGCAGCCCATCAAGTTTGTCGGCTGCTTCGAGTTCGGTGTGAATTTTATTAATGAAACCATTCACCCGTTTTGCTGAATATTTCACCTGGATCGTTTCGCCGCGTCGAATCTTTCCGGGGGCATCAGAATCGACGGCGACGACAAAAGCGGCCGGTTTCACTTCAAAGGTCACAGGGTTACTAAAGACAACAACAGACTTTTTCTGCTTTGTGCCAGACTTCTGTACGACTTCGGCTTGCGCCTGGACCGTGATTGTATATTGGCCGACCGGCAGATACGGCGGTAAATAAAAACTGAGATAGCCTTTATTTTTCCCTGGAGGGATCGTGGCTGTCTGATTTTGAATCATGTCAGGCACCCCCACTCCCATCAGTCGTACCGGTTCGTTATCACTGAGCTTACGTCGGTCAAGGAGAACCGCCACATCGAGTACAGAACCGGGAGCATGCCGAATATTCATCTCACCAAACAGATCATGCTTCCGTTTTTCATGTCCATCCGCGGTAATTCGAAAAGGAGCTGCTCCCGTCACTGCCAGAGGGATTTCTGTCGTGAGCCGACTTGATCCGTTCGGCAGGTCTGTCCGTACGCCGGTTCCGCCGCGAACTTTTTTCGTTCCGCTCTGCATAGAGAAACCATTGAGACTGAGATTTCCCCAATAAGGCAATGCATTCTCATCAGCGGTCACCGTGAGTAATGCCCGATCTTCCCCCGGGCCCAACCAGACTTCAGGACAACGAATTCCTTGAGGAAGGTTATCGGCGTTCACTCGAATGGAGTCGGTCATCCCTCGTTTCCGTAAAGCAATCACATCCAAAACAGCACGACCGCCGCGTTTCACGTTAAGAGAAGCGGGTTCCGCTTGATGAGAGACGACTGTCAGGTGAAATTCAGGTTCCTGGCGCCTTAAGCTGAATCGGTAGACACGCCGAGGGTCATCATCCAGGCCACCACGAATATTTTGTATCATGATCAAATACCGTCCATCCTCCGGTACAATCCATTTACCGGCAGGATCAAGATGACTGGAAGGAAATTTCTTCCCCGCGATATTTTTCACTTCATCACTGAACTGTTTCAAAGTCTGCTCTGCCGAAGAATTCAAGAGCCTTACGTCGAGATCAACGGGCGAGTTAATCCGTTGACCAAATGCTTCGATCCAGAGTACCTCACCTCGCCTGACTTGAATGGCATACCAGTCTCTCTCGTCCCCCGCGATAAGTTGACCACTGATTTCAGAGGGACAAGGTATTTCCTGGGCAGTGCCGGGCGTCTGGTGTGTTTCGTTTTCACGAATCACGGGAACATCCGTTAAACCGATCGATATTGGCGCGTGGCAATTCGCGAAATGAAAAGCAAATCCATCCATATCAGCCTGATTACTGCGCCTCCTAATGGGGAATGGAGTGGCATCATTTTCCGCAGGAGGTGTGATTGTTACATCGAGCCGTTCGAATTCGTTATCCGATAAGGAATTTTTCCATTTTTCCTGCTGCAGATCCCCCTGCTCTACATCGCCCAGTTCCAATAATCGTCTTTCAAGATCGACCGATTTGCTGCTTGCGATCTCCTGATTTGATTCCTGTTTGAGATTTCCCAGGTTCCAGCCATAAATCGAAACCTGTGAAGGTGTCCCGCGCTGGATAGCCGCTGGAACAGTAAACAACATGCGAGGGCCGGTATCGATATCCAGCCGATAAAAATGATCAGCGCTACCGGAATAGACAAGATCAAACACCTTCACGAAATAGTTGCCATCTGCGGGCACCGTGAAATTGATCAATGGATCAATCCCAAAAAAACCTCGATTGACGGCCAGACGCCGCCCCTTGTCATCGTAGACTTCTAATATCGCACGCAGACTCGAATCGAGTCGTTCTGCCCGACATTCGATAATGACGCGTTGTCCCTGACTGGCAAAAAACTGAAATAAATCAATGTCCCCCTTTTTTTCGATGCGGCCGTTGATCGAAACGTCCAGCGAAGTGGTTTGCGCAGACTGAAACGTTTCGTTTGGTTCACTTTCGAGCACATCAGATCGATTGCCAACAAAGAACGTTCTCGGTGAACTCAATCCGTTTCGACAGAGTACCCGCACATCATAGGATCCTGCTGGTATGCTTTGGGGGATATTGACGCGGAATCGATGCTGATCAATTTTCTCAGATGAGATATCAGGCCGACTGCAGATTAACCGTGAAACTTCGTCCAAACCAGTGCCGGTCACTGTCACTTCGATCGTGCTACCCGCTTGTCCCCCCGGCGGAAATACTGATTTCAGAACAGGATTGGGAAGCTCAGCCGCTGCGGATGTCACAATCAGCAAGAGATAGCTGAGAGCAAACAGACTGAATCGGCCCGGGTGACACACGATAAACTCTCCTCTCTCTCTCTGGTTGAATTCCGGCGTCGAATCGACGTTGGATAAATCTTCAGCAATCAATTCACAGAGAGGCTTTGATACAGCGGAGCATCTTTTTCTAAACTTTACATTACATAAATTCCGGAATGAACGTCAAGTTGGCCATGCGGTTCAAAAACTGCCTGACATGCATGTCGTTTCAGAAAATATGTTGTCACAAATTCCGAGCAACGGGTACTCGCGTATGCGATCACTTGCAATTTTTCAACACGAAGAGTTTAACTACGAATCAATCAATCGCGCACAACGAAGCTTGTATTGGGAAAAGGCAGGAAGTCTGGTTTGATCAACTCAAACCCCTTTCTGATCAGACCGTTTTATCAAATCACCGAGGTATGAAAGCCCTTGGATTTCGTCCAGGGGCAGTTTCGCATTTTTGGATGGAGGGTCTCATATCTATGGTTGGGTGGATAAGTCTCATCAGACTGATGTTGGCAGAAGCTCACGAATCGGTTTACCGAAGGGTAAGATCGGCACCGGGCGTCCCTGGAGATCATGTAAAACATATTCATGATCAATCCCGAGATGTCGATACACGGTGGCCCAAAGGTCATTCGGAGTGAGTCGTCGTTCAACCGGGTATTCGCCTTTGGGGTTTGTCGCTCCGATCACTTGACCGGTTCGCATCCCACCGCCGGAAACCAGGACAGACATTGCTTTTGGCCAGTGGTCTCGTCCGGGTTGCATCACGCCTGTTTGTGTTCCACGTTGCACTGTAATTTTGGGAGTCCGCCCGAATTCGCCGGTCACGACCAGCAGCACCCTGCGGTCCAGGCCACGTTGATAGAGATCTTCGATGAGTGCCGAGACAGCCTGATCATAAGGGGGCAAACGCCATTCACAATCTTTGAAAAGATGCGCATTGACGGCATGAGAATCCCAGTTGTAAGCGGCCGTTTTGGGTGTCGGTTTGCCGGGGAATGGATGTTCCCAGACCATCGTGACAAACCTCACGCCCGACTCAACCAGCCGTCGTCCCAGAATGGCCCGCTGGCCATACGCATTCCAGCCGTAGCGATCCCGGATTTCTTTTGGTTCTTTGGAGAGATCAAATGCACTCCGCACTTTCTCGCTCGTCAGCATATCGATGGCCTGACGATTAAAACTGTCCATGGCTGACATGGAACCGCTTTTGTCGACGTCGCGCCGGAACTTATCGATTCCATTTAACATGGCAATCCGGTCGTCCAACCGGGTCTCCATGGTTGCATTGACTCCGATGTTTTGCACTTTGAATTCCGGATCACTGGGATCGCCGGCCACCATGAAGGGAGTTGATGAAGGTCCGAGATAAGCCGGTCCCATCGCAAAGGTATCGATCGAAGCACGCGAGGAATCCACTTCAGACACACACACCGGCATTTCATTGCCGTTTTTTTGCAGCATTTTTTTCACAATCGTACTGACGGCAGGTGCGTCATTGATTGTTCCGACGGGTGTTGCGGGAACACGGCCTGTCATCAATCGCTTATGCCCACCACCATGATCGGCAAACTCATGGTGAATTGAACGGATCAAATTGAATTTATCGGCGATCTTCGCGTGTTGGGGAAGCATTTCACAAACATCGAGACCAGGCACATTCGTATGGATCGGGCCGAACTCGCCCCGATATTCAGCCGGAGCCCCTGGTTTCATGTCATAGGTTTCCATGTGAGGCGGACCGCCCGGAAGCCAGACAAAAATCACCGATGTCTCTTCTGCGGAATCTCCGATCGCTTTCGCCAGGGCCTGCTGCTGTAGCAAATCGCACATTCCCAGACCAAGCATGCCTGAGCCACCGATTTCAAGGAACGTACGACGCTTCATCGGGCCAGCACAGCGGCCTTTTCCGGAATTCCCGCTCATTTTCATCATCCCAATCGAAAAAAAACTCGTTTGGTATTTCACAACAAGTACACATCAACGTATTGTAATGTATATTGCATCGTTTAGAATGGAAATACAAGTTCAATCTATTTCAGAATCTTCTGAAATTTAAAATTGAAACCAGGCAATGCATCGTTAAATACTGCCTGGTAGATGATTTAGAGATTTTCGGGACCAGCGGGGATGCTTTCGGTTCCCTATCGCATTATATTATTGTGATGCTTTGAATTCTCAATTAGCGATTCTGTTGATCGCATAACAGTGGGAAGATCCATGAAATCAATACACTCGTTCCCGTTTCTTACCTCCTGCCTGGGAGTTCTGTTTCTTTTGAATCCAGGCGTTTCGCACGCTGCACAGCTGGTGGGATTTCTGCCGAATCAGGCAAAGGTCATCGAATTAAGTGACCCGGACGCAAGGCAGCAGTTGCTGGTCACGCTCGAAGAAAAAACCGGGATCATTCGAGATGTGACGCGGGAAGTCAACTATCAAGTTGCGCCTCAGGGAATTGTTCGGGTCAGCAAAACGGGTTATGTCACTCCACTGGCGAATGGTGCGGCAACGATCACTGCACAGTTGACGTCTGCGGCCCCTGCAACATTCTCTGTCCGGGTCTCATCATTCGCGAAACAGCGCCCCGTCAACTTTTATAATGACGTGATTCCTCAATTGACTCGGGGAGGCTGTAATAGCGGCGCCTGTCATGGCACCCCTTCGGGAAAAAACAATTTTCATCTTTCGCTGCTCGGCTTTGAGCCGCGTAATGATTTTGAATACATCACAAAAGAATCTCTGGGGCGCCGCGTGAATCCGGCAGCACCGGAAATGAGTTTACTTTTGCAAAAAGCGACCGGCAGCATACCGCACGGCGGTGGCAGTCGATTTAAACCGGATGGCCCCGAATTCAATCTGATCAGCCGCTGGATTCAGGAAGGGATGATTTACGACCCGGAAAATGACCCGATCGTAAAACGCATCGAAATCTACCCCAAGGACCGAGTCCTCCAACAGCAGTCGACACAGCAACTGATTGTGACGGCATTCTTCTCTGACGGCTCAGCTCAAGATATCACCCGCGTGGCCGAATATAAGCCAAACCAGCCCAAAATGTCCGAAGTGGATGAGCATGGTCTCGTTCAGGTCAAAGATTTCACCGGCACCACATCGGTAATGGTTCGTTTTCAGGAACATGTCGCGGTTTTCATGGCGACGATTCCACTGGGCAGGCCCACACCAAATCTGCCCACGCCGTCAAACTTTATCGATGAGCATGTTTTTGCAAAGCTGAAAGTTTTAGGGTTACCACCGTCTGCTGAATGCGATGATGCCACATTTCTGCGACGCGCGACGTTAGACATTACCGGCAGGCTTCCGACCCTCGAACAAACACAGGCGTATTTGTCCGATAAAGCTCCAGAGAAACGCGCTCGACTCATTGACGACTTGTTAGACAGTCCGGGATATGCAGATTTATTCGCCGCAAAATGGGCGGGAATCCTGCGCAACAAAGCGGGGGGAAATCTGGAGCAGGTCGCACGGGAAACGTTCGGATTCCATGCCTGGATTCGAACCAGTCTCTCCACGAATAAACCCTACAATCAATTTGTCACGGAACTGATCACAGCGCGAGGCAAACCGGGCACGAATCCGGCAGTTTCCTGGTACCGGGCCGTTCAAGATCCCAAAGACCAGATGTCAGACATCGCCCAGGTTTTTCTGGGAGTTCGTATCCAGTGTGCTCAGTGTCACCACCATCCTTATGAAAAATGGAGTCAGAACGATTTCTACGGATTCCAAGCCTTCTTTACCACCATTGGTCGCAAAGAAGTTTACAAGCTGCCGGAAGATGACATCGTCTACCATAAACGAGTCATTGCTGTCGCGAAAAACCCGAATACCGACCAGGAGCTGAAACCAACGCCACTCGACGGAGATCCACTGGAAATCCCGGCCCAACGAGATCCGAGAATCGATCTGGCAAATTGGATCACCTCGCCGAACAACCCCTTCTTTGCCAAAATACTTGTCAATCGATATTGGAAACACTTTTTCGGCAGAGGGCTGGTGGAACCGGAAGATGATATCCGAGTTACCAATCCGGCAACACACCCGGCATTGCTGGATCAACTGGCAGGGTCATTTATCAAATCGAATTATGACCTGAAACAACTCTGCCGCACCATTTGTAACAGCCGCACCTATCAGTTCAGTTCATTCCCCAACCAGAGCAATCAGGATGACGACCAGAACTACGCACGCTATTACCCACGTCGTCTCTCTGCTGAGATCATGCTGGATGCGATGAACGACGCCGCGGGAGCGAAGAATCACTTCAACCATCAACCAGTGGGAGCCCGTGCTGTCGCATTACCCGATGACTCGGCCAATGTGGAATCGTTTTTTCTGCGTGTTTTTGGTCGCCCGCAAATGGATACCGCCTGCGAATGCGAACGGACTGCCAATGCCGACCTTGCTCAAAGCCTGCACCTGATTAATTCAGATACGATGGAGAAACTCCTCTCGGCTCCTGATGGCCGGGCCATCCAGTTGGCGCGTGATAAAACCAAAGACGACCGTACGCATATCGTCGAACTTTATCTGCACACATTGTCCCGACAGCCAACACAGACGGAACTCGATACTGCTTTAGCGCATCTGGAGAAGAAGCGAAAACTGGCGGCAGCCGATCCCAAAAAGCCGTCGCTCGAACAGGCAGAAAAAGAAGCCTACGAAGATATTATCTGGGTTGTGATCAATACCAAAGAATTTTTATTCAACCACTAATATTCAACGAATGATTTGAACATGAAGACGATCAAACAGCTGAATCTGAGCGCCCGTTGTTTATTGACAGCGTTGCTGATCTTGCTTTACCAACAGTCCGTTTCTGCTCAGTTACCAACGGCTGATCTGCTGCGGATCCAGCCGTTTTCTGCCCCGGCGGGAAACACCGTGGAACTGAGCATCTCTGGCTCAAATCTGGATGATGCTACAGAACTCCGCTTTACGCATCCGGGAATCACCGCGAAGCCAGTTCTGATTCCTGCAGACGAATTCTTTCCGCAGGCTCGTGTGCAAGGTTCAAAATTCAATGTCACGGTTTCGCCGGATGTTCCCCCGGGAATCTACGAGGCACGTGCAGTTTCTTACTTTGGGTTGTCCACCGCCCGTCCTTTCGTTGTCGCAGCCTCAAACAGTCGGGAAATCCTCGAAGCCGGAAACCACTCAACTCGGGAAACGGCAATGCCTGTCGAGGTGAATTCGGTGATCACAGGCAGTGTGCCTTCACAGGGCATCGACTGGTACAAATTGAAAGCGACTTCCGGTCAGCGGGTTTTAATCGAACTGACTGCAGAGCGGATTGATTCGCGGCTAGATGGCCAGATCGTAGTTTATAATTCCAAAGGACGCGAAATTGCCCGTAACCGAGACTGGTATGGCCGCGATCCGTTCATCGAAATCAATCCAAAACAGGACAGCGAATTCTATCTGGCGATCTCCGACATTCTCTACCGGGGAGGATCGGAACACTTTTATCGTTTGAGTATTTCCGATCAACCGCATATCGATTTCGTTTTCCCACCTGCCGGGGAACCGGGCTCGAGAAACACATACACCGTTTATGGACGAAATTTACCCGGCGGCAGTTTTGGAAAATCCGTGTATCGAAATGGCCAGAAACTGGAATCGGTCGAAGTAGAAATCCCCTTACCGGACGTTGCCTCCCCCCCCGCCAGCTTCCAGCCCGGAACTCCCCGTCAGGGTCTGCTGAATGGCTTTGATTACCAGCTTGAGAATTCCAACTCAGTCAAAATCGGTTTCGCAACCGGACCGGTTGTCATTGAATCATCGGAGTTGGATCAACAAACGGTTTCGATTCCGACAGAAATTGCCGGACGATTCGATGCACCCGATGATGAAGACGTCTTTCTTTTTCATGCAGAAAAAGGCAAGACCTATTGCGTCGAAGTGATCGCTGATCGAATGAATTCCAATGTTGACGCCTCTCTGGAAATTCACCAGATCACGCGAACAAAAGAGGGAGCAGAGACCCGCAAAAAAATCGCTGATAACGATGACTTGCCCTCTTTTTTCAGCGTTGATAACAAAGATGCTATTAATCTCAACTCCAACGATGCCGCTGTTTCGTTTGTCGCAGAGCAGGATGGTGACTATGCCGTCACGGTGCTCAATCAGTTTGGCGGAGGGGGTTCTGCGGATCTTTATCGCCTGGCGATTCGAGAACCCAAACCTGATTTCCAACTGATCGCCACAACGGAACGTCCCCTGCCTTCCGGCCGAACGGGCTACTCGGTCACTCCACTCTTACGACAGGGGGCAAACTGGGGAGTCCGGATTGTCGCGCCGCGCCAAGATGGATTTACCGGCGATATTGTGATCACCGCAGAGAATTTACCGGAGGGAGTCTCGGCGGCGCCATTGACTCTCAGCGGAAAAACAGATCGCGGCGTACTCGTCATTTCGGCAGATCCTTCGGCCAAAACCTGGGCAGGTGAGATCAGAATCGTGGGAAAAGCTCAGCTCAACAATCAGCAGGTCGTCCGCGAAGCAAAGTTTGCTTCACTGATCTGGGGACACGTTTTTGCCGATGCGATCCGCGTCCGCTCCCGACTGACGATGCGCATGCCCCTGGCGGTAAATGGACAAGAACAAGCGCCTGTCATCATAGCGCCTGTTGAAAACAAAGCCTGGACTGTCGAACTCAACCAGAAGCTCGAAATCCCCATCAAAGTCACAGAAAATGGACCACGAACCGGGAATTTGACCATCGAACCACACGAACTATTCGGCATGTTACGCAGCCCTCCTACGGTCAATATCGCAGAGAAAGAAACCGAGGGAACACTGGTCATTGATTTCAGGCCCAACGGCAATTTTCAAATTGAACCCGGGCAGTATCAATTCGCCCTGCAGGGTGTTGGCGTGACTGACTATCGCCATAACCTGCCCGCCAGCATTCAGGCGGCCGCCGAACAGAAACGCATTGAAAACCTGATCGTGCAAATCAAGTCGGATATCGATCAGACAAAAGCGGCCGTCGATAAATCAAAGGGCGTGCTTGATCAAGCCAGACAGAATACGGCACAAGCCGGCTCTGAATCGGAAGCGAAATTGAAACAAGCGCAATCAGATTATGACGCGGCAGTCAAAGCCGCAAAAGAGGCGGGCGAGAAACTCACCCGTGCTGAAAATGTTCTGACAAAAGCAGCTGCCACTGCAAAATCGACGGAATCAAAAGCAGCCGCCAGTAGTAGCAAATTCGCCGTCTGGTCAAAACTGATCACAGTCACCGTCAATAAACCAGCGGACAAAAAATAATCCGCTATCGAGGCGATCAACAGTTGGATCTCTGGTCAAAAAGAATCCAGAGTGGCACGGGCACGCGATCACTTTTCCCGTACCCCATTATCTTGTCAGCAGCCTGAATTTGAGCCTGCCTCGTTTTTCGTTCGAAAACCGCTATTGTGAAAACTGTTTTTTCAAAGCAGCGCTGATGGACGGTTCGTCGTAAATCTGATCGGGATTGTAGTTACCTAAACTGATGACATGTGCTCCTTCACGATTATAAATCTGGCAGTGTGGCAAAGCGTCACCTTCAATTTTGAAGTCCCGCATGGAAGCTGCGGTGGGACCTTCCCTGCTGATAAACGTCGCAAAAGGGACCCGTTGTTTCTGCAGGTACTCAGTCACTTTTTTCCTGCTCTCCGGGCTGTCTTCATCAAGGCTGATCGTAATGATTACCAGTCCCTCTTCCGAGTACTTCAGATACCATTCACTCAAGTGATGAAATGACTCCAGGCACATCGGACACCAGAGTGCCCAGAAATCAACCAGTACGACTTTTCCCTTATGCTTTTCGATCTCTGCTTTCAAACCAGCCGGATCAATCTCCTTTAAGTGGATCTCGACGGGAGGCAGTTTATGGATAGTGACCTCGGGACCGGTAAGCGGTGCGGACTCCGGCAATTCAACAGGAGGAGCACCCCGTTGGCAGGCACACGGTAACCAGAACAAAGCAAAGATCAGTATGAAGTTTCGCATCATGAAAGTAACCATCAGTTATCAACAGCGTAATCAAACGCAATAATCAAAATAAAAAAACCGCCCTTTCCAGCTCGTTTAAAAGCCTGGAAAGGGCGGGCATAATACTAATTCTGAAAATCAAAAAGTCACTTTCAGAGTTTCCAGTTGACTTTATTTGGCAACCAGCATTACAAAATATTGGTCACCACTAACAAACACGACCTGTTATTGATTGATGCTGACGACATTACCATCATTAAACGTGTGCAAGTTTTGCCAGGTCGGTCCATCCACACTGTCAGATACAAAATGAACAGAACCATCAACCAGCAACACGTGTACTCCACCCGCATGATAACTGCGGGCAATACCTGAATTGGAACCAGTGTTTGATGTCCCATTACACCCGTTTGGTGTTGAACCAGATCGAATCGTATAAGAGGTGTTACCGACGTAAGGCCTGGCCCAGCCGAGTTTGGCTTGATTCGAACCACCGGTTTTACAGTCAATATTTGTCTTATTCTGAGCAATTTCAGAAAAACAAATGGTGTTGGATGTCCCGTCAATAATCAGTCGTAATTTCATTGCAGGGTGAGTGAGCGCTGTACCAGCCTCATTCAGCTGTCCGTTCCGCTCAGCAAAGACTCCGGAAGCACCATGATAACCACACAAGCCATAAGGATGCGTTGATCCGGAACCTGCATAATTGTGAGCTGAAAACGGAGCGCCATCAGAAGTTCGGTTGTCGCTGGGACAAATGAAAACGGGAATTTGCGTTTTGACTGCTGTCGCATTCAGTGCATCGTCATAACGCACATTCATGTTGATCTGATTGTAGACGTTAGCCTGATCAACATAAGGCAACAGCATGGTAAGCATGGTATGGTAACTGTGTGGAATTCCCGTAGTATTTAATGCAGTTGCCGAATAGTTCTGACAACAGCAAGCTTGACCATTTGCTGAAATTACAGCACGAGGAAAAACTCCCATTGTCGTGTCAATATAATTCGCGAGAGCCAAGCCAATTTGCTTCAAGTTATTTTTACAAGTACTGCGGCGTGCCGCTTCTCTCGCCTGCTGCACAGCCGGCAACAGCAACGCAATCAAGATGGCTATGATGGCAATCACAACCAAAAGTTCAATTAAGGTAAATGCCTTGCGTTTCATAAAATGCCTCCGTCTGAAATAAGGGAATAAAATTATTTATGCGAATTTAATATTGTAGAACTTTCGAAAATAACCTGTAACAAATTAATCTCAGACTATGTAAAACTGAATCAAACAAACAGTTCACTTATCATTTCGACTTTAATTCAAAATCAAACGTGGTTTGGGTTTCAGTTACTTTTGCTTCTAATTTGCTGTCCACCCCGTATTTTTTGTAAGGACCGGTATCTAAAGCGGCCGCCCCCTCTTCCCCTGCTTTTTCGTCTTTTTTCTCATTGACGATGACTGTGTAGGTAGCTGGATAAACTCCCTCCAATTTGTATTTTCCTTCGGCATCGCACACAGTTGCATACTGGCGAAATTCGGCAGGTGCGCCTGCATCAAGCCGTTGAAAAATGACTTCCACATTCGCGGATGGTTTTCCATCCAATGTAATCGTACCAGAGACAAGAACGGGCTTACCGAGGTCAGCAGTGGGGTCTTTGCCACAGCCGGAGAATACAAGCAGAGAAAGTAGCAGAACTGGATAAATAGCTCGTGGCACCTGAAATCTCCCGATTTGAAGAAGAACTAATGAATTCGAGTGAATTACTTTAAAATGAAAAATAGATTCAGATTGAAATGCTGTTA
>NZ_CALFPF010000507.1 GCF_937919775.1 uncultured Gimesia sp. | reverse complement strand
ACTCCCTCAATCTGAAATTAGTGTGACAAACCCTTATTGAATTAGCAAACTGTTATATCAAAGTTTCTCATAAATTTTTTGAGAATTCTAAAAGCGGATTCCCAGCCATTCTCCCTTAAATCCCTTGTTTATTGAAGTTTAAGCTTGACCTTGCCCCCGATTTTTGGCATTCCCGAACCGGCCATCTGACTGGCCCGTTAAGTCGTCCTAATTGGCTTATTCCCAATGACTGTAAAAGCAAATGCAGTGAAATTACTCATCCAATACGAAAAACCTCTTTCTTTAACTGATTTCAAAATGAATTATAACTTTAACTACTTTATGACTCTTGAAATCTGAAGGTACTCGTTTTTTAATGGTTTTAGACTGAATGTCAGTGACAGACAGAAAACACTTGACTCATTTTTAACCACTAAGGATTCGGAAAGGACAATACAATGTCTTTGACAAAATTAAGCCGGCTTTGCGTCGTGCTTGTTACTGTCAGTATCTCAACTTGGGCCGTCGGATGCGGCAGCCCCGCTTCTACCCCCGCCAAACCTGCTGCCGAAGGTGCTCCCGCTGGAGACGCCCCTGCAGAAGCTGGTTCCACAACCGGTGATGCCGGCGCAGAAGTGCCTGAAGGTGGCGAAGAGCCTAAAAAAGAAAACTAGCCTGTGTCGAGGTTTACTGCAGCGTCTCCAAGGCCATTCGGGCCGAGCATTGACGCTATGGAAAAACAGGACGCGCTCCGGGGCAGCAAACCGCCCGGATATCAGTTCTCTGGTACCAACCTGAATTAAAAACGCCCGTTATCACAAACGGGCGTTTTTTTATTTCCTGAAATCGATATCGCTGACTATCAGGATGGGAACTTTACCGCTCACGCTCAGATCAGAGGTGGTATTCAAATTCCGGAAAGTTCACTGACAAAACCGTGCTATTTCCTGCGCGAGAGATTATAATGTCCCCTCTTTCCTCTAAAAGGATCGCAGTTCATTTCCTGTGCAACATTTCGCCGGGCAGGCGGTCAAAAGGGGCACCTGCGTGCCCCGGTAGGTTCTCCGAGATTTAAGGAACATTATTGTGAAATCAAAATCAGCACTCGCGTTTTGTCTGTACCTGCTGTTGAGCCTCGGCCTGCCTCACACGGCGCCAGCAGAAGAAGCCAGGCCACAAGGCAAATGGATTCCGCTGTTCAATGGGAAAAACCTGGATGACTGGACCGTAAAAATTCGCGGTTATGATGCGGATGATAACTTTGGGAATACGTTTCGCGTGGAGGATGGACTGCTGAAAGTGGGCTATGACCAATACGATGAGTTCGCCGAGAAATTTGGACATCTGTTTTACAAAGATGCCTTTTCGCATTATATCATCCGTGTTGAATATCGCTTTACCGGAGAGCAATCAAAGGGCGGTCCCGGCTGGGCATTTCGGAACAGTGGGATCATGGTTCACGGCCAAACTCCCGAAAGCATGTCAAAGGATCAACGATTTCCCGTTTCGATCGAAGTGCAGTTACTGGGAGGCAAAGGCTCGGGAAAACGTACGACAGCGAACCTGTGCACTCCGGGAACACATGTCGTCATGAATGATCAACTCTTCAAACCGCACTGCACGAACTCCAGCTCAAAAACCTATGATGGAGATCAATGGGTAACCGTGGAAGTAGAGGTACGCGGAAATGAAATTATTAAACACATCATCGACGGCAAAACGGTTCTCTCCTATACGAAGCCACAACTGGATGATCAGGATGCCGATGCCCAAAAGCTGATTGAAAAAGGAGCCCCCATTATGTTGGAGAAAGGGACCATTTCCCTCCAGTCCGAAAGCCATCCCATTGAATTTCGCAAAGTGGAACTCTTGAAGCTGGACCCTTAACAAATTCTACCCGGTATTGAGAATCGATATCAGGAACCTTCGCCCGGCAGCACATCTGAAGAGAGACCTTGTTTCAATACGCAAAAACAGGCAATTTTGATGCACTTCGCTCTGGAAGAAGTTGGCTCAATCGCGAATACTACTTTAACTGATGATCAAAGTAGAATTAATCCTGTCTGGCTCGCTGAATCGCCGGACTTACAAAGAAAACACTAGAGAAAGTAAAAGCTATGAAGGGTAGTCAGAAAATTATTGATGCCTTAAACGATGGATTAACCATCGAACTGACGGCGATCAACCTGTATTTCATCTCATCAAAGATGTGTAAAGACTGGGGCTTCGATAAGCTGGCCAAACACTTCTATGATGAATCGATTGAAGAAATGAAGCACGCCGATCAAATCATCGACCGCATTCTTTATCTGGACGGAGTCCCGGAAATCGCCCGTTATGACGTCATTCAAGTCGGGAAAACGGTGGAAGAACAGATCCAGAACAGCCTGACTCTCGAAACCAAAGGAGTCTCCACCTACAACGGAGCGATCGAACTCTGCCATCAGGAAAAAGATGCCGGCAGCCGCGAATTGATGGACCAGATGGTCGTCGAATCAGAAGACAGCATCGACTGGTGTGAAGCACAGCTGGAACTGATCAAGCAGGTCGGAATCCAGAATTACCTTGCAGAACAGATCCGCGTCTAAACCAGAACACTCCACTGCACGATTACGTCGATTATATTCGAGCCGAATCGTCTTGGAGAATGGTCATCACCTGGATTCAGGCTGGAGTTGACTCAAGCTGGGCGGCACAGAGACAACGCCGTTTGGACTGACCGCAATCGCCACACGACCCAACCAGCAGGTCTTTAATTCGACAATGGCAGGCAGTGCAGCCTTTTCCTGCACCACATCCACGGGTCACTTCATGAACTGATTCTGCACTGGTCGTCGTGATACATTCCTGCACTTCCTCAGGCGTCACCTTCAGACAGTGACAGAGAAAACGACGACGCGGAGCAATCTCAGGCGCCTGAATCGCTGCTGTTCGCTCTAACTTGCTCTCTGTAACGATTGACATATCACATCATACCCAAGCGTCTGTTGCATCCAGTGTGGCAGACGCTTTTTTGATTGAGAGTTAAATTCTTGGTTACTTCAGGGTTTTTCAGGCGGGACTCGCGATAACCCCAGTTTCAGGTTTGATCTCGTGGCAAGCAGACTATGAGACTCAGTCTCAACTACAACAAGTATATCGGTCTTTAGAGACCTGTCAACTACTTGAAAAAGAAATTTCTACTCTGAGGTAATCTTCGGATCAAAATAGCGCACAAAAAGGCACTCACCATAAGCACAAACAACGCTATTACAAGAACAAAACTCGCGGTCCTTTGATCGCAGCTTTAAGCAGAAACTCGAACCAGGGTATAAAAAAAGCCTGCTGAGGTAAGCAGGCCTGGAGCAATCATGTGTTGGACCTTACGATGTCTGCCTTTTAAAGGCAGTATCAGGATCGCGAAAACGGTATCCCACACCCCGCACGGTTTCAATCAGTTCGGAATGTTTTTCCAATTTCTGTCGCAATGCCCGAATATGCACGTCAATGGTTCGCTCCAGAACCAAGGCATCATCTCCCAAAGCAGCATCAATCAACTCGGCTCGCGAGAAAACACGGCCCGGCTGTCTGACCAGCGCTTCGAGTAATTCAAATTCACTTCGCGTCAGTGAAATCGGTACATCATCAATCATGACCCGATGCCGACGACGGTCAATCATCACTCCCTGGCTCACGATCGTGTCAGATGCCTCTCCGTTAGTTTCACGGCGTCTGAGCAAGGCTTTAATTCGCTCGAGCAGAATCTTGACACTAAAGGGCTTCGTCACATAATCATCTGCCCCCAGCGTAAAGCCAACAACCTGATCGGTCTCCTCTGATTTGGCAGTCAGCATCAGAATCAGCACATTGCTGGTCACAGGATCGGACCGCAATCTGCGGCAGACTTCCAGGCCATCCATTTGCGGGAGCATCAAGTCCAGAATAATCAAATCTGGTGCTTTGAGTTGTGCCTGTCTCAGCCCATCCATTCCATCCAGGGCAACAACGGCGTCGTATTTCTCCTGTCGCAGATTGTATGCGAGAACTTCAGAGAGAGAACGATCATCTTCAATCACAAGAATGCGTTTCTTTGACATATCTTTTCTTACACCACCTAAATTAAAACAAGTCAGCTGGAAAATGTTTGCTTATGACGATGACGAACAATTTCGCCTTCCGTTAAATAAATTACATCTTCAGCAATATTAGTCGTATGGTCGGCAATTCGTTCGATATGGCGTGCTGAAGAGAAAAAATGCAACGCCGGCTTAATCAGTTCCGGGTCGGTATGCATCAACAAATAAATCTCATTGATAATTTCCCGGTTATAACCATCGACAATATCATCACGTCTGCAAACATCGCGCGCTTTTTCAGTATCAAAATCGACAAAGGCATCAATCGCATCACGCAGCATGGAAACCGTAATTTTGGTCATTGGCTCCAGCGAAGCTGGAATGCGAAAATTCGGATAATGAGAAAGCCCGATGGTCCGCTCTGCGATATTGACTGCCAGGTCGGCAATCCGCTCCAGGTCATTGTTAATCTTCAGCACAGTTGCCGTTTTGCGTAAATCGACAGCCACCGGCTGATGTAACGCCAGTATCTTCAAGCATTCTTCTTCGATCTTGACTTCGCTTTCATTGATTGCGCGTTCTTTCTCAATGACTTCATTCGCCAGATCAACTCGAACTTCGTAGAGCGCACGACTGGCCTTGGAGATCATCTCTTCCACCAGAGAAGACTGAGTGATGATTTCTCGTCCAAGTGATTCCATGTCGCGCTGTAAATGTTTTGTCATTGGCTCATCCAAACCTGCCGGTGATGTAATCTTCGGTTTGCTGTTTTTTGGGATTCGTAAAGAGCTCTTCCGTTGCCCCGGATTCCACCAGTAAACCTTGATAGAAAAAAGCAGCCTGATCGGAAACCCGTGCTGCCTGCTGCATATTGTGTGTCACAATCACGATCGTATATTGTTCTTTGAGCTCGAAAATCAAATCTTCGATGCGCGCTGTAGAAGCCGGGTCTAAGGCGGAGGCCGGCTCATCCATCAGCAGAATATCCGGGTCATTCGCCAGGGCACGGGCAATACAGAGCCGATGCTGCTGACCGCCGGATAAATTCAGTGCTGATTCACTTAAACGGTCTTTCACTTCATCCCAGAGTGCCGATCGCTGCAGTGAGCGTTCTACAATCTCGTACAATTCTTTTTTCTTACGGATACCGGCAATCTTGGGACCAAACGAGACATTATCAAAAATCGACTTGGGAAACGGCGTTGATTTCTGAAACACCATCCCAATCCGCTTTCGCAAGGTGACGATATCAGTACGGGAAGAGTAAATATCCTGGCCTTCCAGCAATATTTCCCCCTCGACGCGTGTGCCTTCAATCATATCGTTCATCCGATTGAAACACCGCAAAAACGTCGACTTGCCACAACCGGAGGGACCAATAAATGCCGTTACACAACACTCGGGAATCGAAAGCGAGATGTCGGTTAAAGCACGATTTTCCGAATAATAAAACGACATATCACGCACGCTGATTTTTTCAGTGGCCTGCGCTAATTCGTCGGCAGTCCGCATGCCTTTGCCTTCCGGAATCGAAGGTCGAACCATAGGAGCTTTGGAATAACCGGAAGTCGCCTTATCGGATGGTTGCATAATCTTTTTAACCGAGGGTGTTGAAGCCATGGATTGAAAATCCTTGCTGAGTCCAATTATAGATACTTTTTATGAAATATGTGTCGATGATTATTTTGTTTTTCTTGTTGCTTTGAAAAAGCACATTTTTACCAGCGGATTTTTTTCCCATATTTATGACGCACAAAGACCGCAATGGCGTTCATGCTGACCAGCACGATCAAAAGCACCAGAATCCCCGCAGCAGCCAGATGGTGGAAATCTTCCTGAGGTCGTGCTGTCCAGTTAAAAATCTGGATCGGTAACGCCGTAAATTCATCGGTCAGTTTTTCAGGTACAAAAGGTACATAAGCCATCGCACCCACTGCAATTAAGGGTGCTGCTTCACCCAGCGCACGTGAAAGTGATAAAATCACGCCCGTCATGATTCCTGGCAGGGAAGCCGGTAAAACCTGATACCAGACGGTCTGCCAGCGAGTGGCCCCCAAGGCATACGCAGAACGGCGAATCGAATCGGGCACGGATCGCAATGCCTCTTGAGAAGCCAGGATGATAATCGGCAGGACAACCAGTGTCAGAGTCAGAGCCCCCGACAGCACACTCCGCTCTAAGGCCAGTGCCCGCACAAACAAGGCCAGACCCAGAATTCCATATACGATGGAAGGCACCCCTGCCAGATTGGAAATATTTAATTGAATCAATTTGCGCCATCTGCTTTTGGGAGCATATTCTTCCAGATAGACGGCTGCTCCCACGCCCAGGGGAACAGAAAACAATGCCGTCAGGCTGATCAGCCAGATGCTGCCCCATAATGCGGACTTGATCCCTGCTTTGACTGGAAAACGAGAAGGAAACCGTTCCACAAAGTCCCAACTCAGCCAATCTTTTCCCTGCAGAATGAGATTCCAAATCAAAACGAACAGCATCAAGACACAGGTCATCGTTGCCAGAAAACAGACCGAGGTAAACAGAAAGTTACTGAACCGGCCACGTCGTTTCGTTGTATAGATATCCAGTTTTGAGCTCATTCGTAACGTTCCCCTACGCGGGAGAGAATATACTGAGCGATCACGTTCATTGTCATCGTTGTCAGAAACAGTGTTAAACCCACTGCAAAAATAGTTCGATACTCAACCGTACCAGCTGGTGTATCACCCTGACTGACCTGCACGATATAGGCTGTCATCGTTTGAATACTCTCCAAAGGATTTAAGGTCAGCTTGGGTGTAGCACCGGCGGCTAAAGTGACCGCCATCGTCTCTCCAATCGCCCGGGAAATCGCCAGCAAAAAACTGGCGATAATGCCGGACAAAGCGGCGGGCACGACCACACGCACCGTTACTTCAAATTTGTTGGCGCCCAACGCAAAGGCGGCCCCTCTCAGAGAAAGTGGCACGGATTGTAAAATGTCTTCACTTAAGGAAATGATCATCGGCAGGATCATAATACCCACAACAATACAGGCACTCGCCGCATTGAAAACACCGGCACTGGGAAACACATACCGAATGATCGGGGACACAAATACCACTGCCAGATAACCGTAGACGACGGAAGGAATTCCTGCCAGAATTTCCAGCATTGGTTTGACAATATCACGAAAACGGGGAGACGCATACTCGCTGAGATAAATGGCTGTTCCCAGACCGATTGGAACAGCGACAATCGCAGAACCGCCGGCCACCAGCATCGTCCCGCACATTAAAGGTAAAATCCCAAAATGCTGCGGTTTCAATAATGGAGTCCACCTTGTACCCGTCAGAAATTCAATGATCGATACGTCAAAGAAAAATTGAATCGATTCATACAACAGAACAACGACAATTCCCACAGTGACCAGCACAGAAATGCTGGCACAGAGAAACAAGGTGAAATGAATCACTCCTTCATAGTAAGGACGCAGGCTGACCAACAGGCCACCCCCTGCCCGTTCTAAGGACGTAGAGCGAGGCAGCTTGATAACAGCTGCCTCGCCGAGTTCCATCTCGATCGATTGTTCTTCGCCGGAACGTTCTTCTGTCACTTGGACAATGCTCCCTTAAGGGCATCCTGGTTTGCTTTTTCCACTTCATCAGACACGGGCACATAACCAACGTCTTTGGAAAGTGCTGCAGCTTGTTCCAGATAAAACTTCACAAACGCAACCACTTCAGGCCGCTCCAATGCCGACTTACGCACATAAATAAACAGGGGGCGGGAAAGCGGGGCGTAAGAATTGTCACGCACGGTTTCCAGAGAGGGTTTTTTGCAACCATCGCCACTGTCGACACCCAACAGTTTCAGTTTGTCTTTGTTCTCTTCATAATATGCATATCCAAAATAACCGAGAGCATTTTCATCTGACTGGACCCCGGTCACCAGAACATTATCATCTTCGCTGGCTGTGTAATCAGCGCGGCTTGCTTTTTCCTCACCCACAATAGCTTCTGTGAAGTAATCAAAAGTCCCGGAATCGGTACCAGGCCCGTACAGTTTGATCTCTTTGGCTGGCCACTTGGGATTGAGGTCTTTCCACTGTTTCACATCACTCTCGGGACGCCACAATTCTTTAAGCTGACCAATGGTTAAACAATCGCACCAGGTATTTTTGGGATTTACAATTATTGCCAACCCGTCGAAGGCAACGGACAGTTCAATAAACTCGATCCCTTTTTCTTTACAGGCGGCAGCTTCTTTTTCTTTGATACCACGTGAGGCATCGCAGATATCGATTTCGCCGGCGATGAATTTTTTCATCCCGGCACCTGTGCCGGAAAACCCAACGATTACACGCACATCCGGTTGTACAGTACGAAATTCTTCTGCAACGGCTTCACTGATGGGATATACGGTACTAGAACCATCAATTTTCACGCCGCCGGCAAGTTTTTCGCCTCCCGCGGCCTTTGGTTCTGCTTCTGAACCTGCTTTTTTTGCAGCGGGATCAGTACTGTTGCTGCTTTCTCCTTTGCAGCCAACGCCAATCAGGGAAACTCCAATGGCAAGACACAGCAGCCCCATTACTTTCCCTATGTTTGTCGTGATCATTTCGTGCGATTCTCCCCATGCGGTATGTTTAGTCAACAAGTTAGATGTTTGCTTTGAATCCAAGTGATAAACAGGCCAGCCAAAACAAACCGGCGCCTGACACACCTTCTTCAGACGTGCATTAACATACCCGCAAATTGTTAAGAATATATTAAGAACTCATGAAGTACTTAATCTTTCCCGAACACGGAAACCACTGAGAAAATTTCGCGTAAGCAACTTAAATGAAAAGACTTACGAAACCGCCACTCGTCAACTAGCCCTTGGGGAGCCGGACGGAAAAGGTGCTTCCCTCTCCCACTTTACTTGTGACGGCAATCGTCCCGTTGAAGGACTGAACCAGATGTTTGACAATCGAAAGTCCCAATCCTGTTCCGCCTAATTCGCGCGAGCGGGCTTTATCGACACGGAAGAACCGTTCAAACAGACGTGCCTGATATTTTTCCTCAATCCCGATCCCGGTGTCCTGCACCTGGAGCAGCACCATATTCGTCTTCTCCCGCTGCCAGCGAATCGTGATTCGTCCCTGGTCGGGAGTGTATTTGATCGCATTATTAATCAGGTTCCCCAGAATCTGATGCAGACCTTCATCATCCGCTTTGACTTTGATGCCGGGTTCTTTTTCTTCAATCACCAGTTCAATATTCTTGGCTTCAGCCACCTTTTGCTGATCGACAAGACAAGATTCCACAAACGGTCTCAATTCGATGCTGATAATATCGAAGATCT
>NZ_CALFPF010000506.1 GCF_937919775.1 uncultured Gimesia sp. | reverse complement strand
AGGCATCGGTGACTGTTCCCGATGGCACACCGGAAGATATTACGGTGAGTGCAGTGCGAAAAGTGGAAGCGGGATTCTGGCGTGTGGCGGAGCGGCTTAAGTCTGAAGCGGGAGAGATCGCGCGGATGGCCTATATTACAGTGGGAACCCAGACGGGTAATGCAGGTCCGGGGCGATCCTCGACTTCGAATACCGACAGCAGCCATCTCGGTGGTGTGGAAGTGGAACTGGTCGATCCTGCTCTGCGATCGTATCGCAGTGATCAAATCTCAGCGGCATGGCGGGAAGAGGTGGGCGATATCCCGGGAGTCGAAGCACTCACATTCGGTGCCAGTTTTTCCGGCCCGGGTGGTTCTCCGATCGAATTCAGACTCACTGCCAACCGGGACGGCATTCCTCATCTGACGGAGGCGATTGAGCGCTGCAAAGCAAAACTGGCGGAATACCCAGGAGTATTTGACATCGCCGATGATTCCTCTCCAGGAAAATGGGAATTCCGGATTCGTATGAAAGAGAGGGCGCTGGCTACTGGAGTCAGCGCTGCCGACCTGGCTGAAACCGTGCGTGCCACCTATTACGGTCAGGAAGTCATGCGACTGCAGCGAGGCCGTCATGAAGTGCGGTTGATGGTTCGGTATCCACGCGAGGATCGCCAGTCGATTGCCGAATTTAGAGATTTGCGTATCCGCACCGACGATGGTAGTGAGAGGCCTTTGAGTGAACTTGCACAGATCGAGGTTGTGCGCGGCTATTCGAAGATTAACAGAATCGATCAGCAGCGCTGCATTACCATTACCGCAGATGTAGAGGAATCGTCTGGCAACGCACGTGAAGTCGTTACTGACCTGAAAGAAAGCTTTCTTCCCCAGGTACTGGCAGATTATCCAGGTGTTCGTGTTCGCTGGGGGGGACAGCAGGAGCAGGAATCCCAGTCATTCCAGAGCATGTTTGCAGGGTTTGGAGTCGCCTTGCTGGCCATGTTTGTTTTACTCGCATTTGAATTCAAGTCGTACATCCAACCGTTAATCATTCTGATCATCATCCCTTTCGGTCTGGTAGGTGCCATCGTAGGGCATGCGTTACTTGGTTTGCCGCTGACAATTTTCAGTATTTTTGGCCTGGTTGCCTTATCTGGTATCGTGATCAATGATTCCATTGTGCTTGTTGATTTCATCAATCATCTGCGAACATCCGGTGTGAGTGATAGCGATGCCTTACTGCAAGCCGGTCAGCGCCGGTTTCGTCCGGTGCTGCTGACAACATTAACCACCGTCGGCGGCCTGACTCCCATTCTGCTGGAGAAATCCTTTCAGGCGCAAATGCTGATTCCAATGGCCACCAGTGTCGCTTTTGGAGAAATCTTTGCCACCATTCTGGTTCTGTTTCTTGTGCCTGTGCTGTATTCCTATTATCTGAAAATCGCAAATTATTCTCTGTTCCTCTCACAGGAAATCGAGTCCCCAATCCAGAGCGTTGATCATCAAATGGTGAAATCCTGACAAGGTGGCGTCAGCGAACTAAGCAATGATGAGTATGTCAGCAAGAAGCAGGCTGGGTAGTGTCCAGGTTTACTGTAGCGTCTCCAGGGCCATTCGGGCCGAGTAAAGTAGAACGAAAGACGCGATGGTTAAATGGGACGCGCTCTAATATACTCACGCCACATGTTGGCTGGAAACAAGAGGGGTTTCGCAGGCGACTGTGGAATACGAACGACCTAGATTTGAAAGGGATCATACCCTACCACACCGACTGCAATTCGCCGTCTTTCAAACTCACTTCGGTTGCATCAACTTTGGCAGCTTGAAGGTCGATCTGAACTCGCTTCGGTGAATCGACCGTTGCGTCAAACCGAGCGAACGATGTGTCCGAGAATCGTTCGGCGTCTTCGCCGGTAAACTGGATACGCTTGATGGAGATATGAATGCCTTTGCACACGGTCGTGGTAAAACACAATTCTCGAATGCCGCTTTCGTTGCCACGCCCATCGGTCTGCGTACCATCGTTTACTCTTCGCTGGGAGCCGGCTTCCTCATTATGCGGGAAGGTGAGCCGCTCTTTACCTTCACGGTGATCAACTCCACCGATACTTCCCGGACCAGTGGCTTTGATGAACTGTTTGCCAACGGTGCTTCTGTCATTCCTGAACTGCGACTTCCCACAAATCTCTTTGGTCGCTCCGGGCATTTTCTGTTCGGAGCCAGCTGGAGCAGCCGTGATTATGCGGCTCTTGAGCAAGACCCATTTATCGTACTGCCTGATATTCCCATCAGCCGTAAAACCGATTCCTGGTCACTCTACTGGAACTTCGATCAATATCTGTTTGTTGATCCCTTGGATCCGGCGCGAGGCTGGGGTGTCTTTGGTCGTGCCGGCATTGCTGATGCAGACACTAACCCGATTGAGTGGTTTCTCAGCTTCGGGGTGGGAGGCAACAGCCCGATGGTAAGTCGACCGTGAGTGTGGATTTCGACTACCAGGGATCTGAGGGAGAAGTCGGTAAGGGAGCCGCGATCACACTCAAAGTGAATGGCCAGACCGTGGGCAATGGAAAAATGAAAGCCACCGTCCCAGGACGTTTCGGCATTGACACCTTCGGCATCGGAGAAGACAGCGGTCAACCGGTCACAACCGACTATAAGCCCCCGTTCAAATTCACTGGCGAAATCAGCAAAGTGACCATCGAGTCAAGATAACAGAACAATCACCTGTTCTCAGACTGGATCGAATCTAGGAACTCTTTGAAAGCGCTTCTTACTCTGACGGCAGTTGCTGTCACGTTATCCACTGGATCACTCTGGTCCGTTATTCTGTATTGTCTGTGTAAATTACAACCCGCTGGGCCGCCCAGAATCGCTTCTCTTGCCCTCCTGACTTCGAGCGTGGTTATTGTGTGGGGCCATTGTCTCGCATCCAGCTCCAAAATCTCCGGCATCGCTTCGTCGGTTTCGTCAGCCAGTCTCGGGCCTTAAATCGAGGAACGCCACATTGAATCGCAACATCAATATTATCTGCTGATCGAACGAGGTCTTTCAGTCGATGGTCATGGATGCGTTGCCTGCGAGTGCTTATGGTCATGGCCTGATTTTTGTAAATCAGTTCACCCATGGCAAGAGATCAACGGTATATCACTACGCGTGGGGGTGAGAACTCAGGCGAAAATGACTGAATTGTGATGACAGATTGCATTGCAAATATCCATGGTGTTGCGTCCCCGTTTCGGATAACATTATGGAGTCAGGTCCTGGCTCTTGATTAAGTTCTGTGCGTATTGAAAATACTATAAGCTGCTTACTGAAGCGATTTTCGAACGCCGAGACTTTTAAGAGAATTCTAAGTTCCTTTTGTTATTGAACTGACTGCTAGCATGAACAAGACAATCAATCGCCGCCGATTCATTATTCGATCCGTTGCCGGATCTCTTGCTTTACCTGGACTGCCATCTCTGATGACTGGCTCGCTTGCTGGGAATTCAGCAATAACCGAGTCTCGCGGGGCAGGTGCGGGGGCTCAAAGGTTTGTCGCCGTCGGTAACTTACTCGGTTTTCAACAGAAGCATTTTTTCCCTGAGAAAACAGGCAAAGCGTTTGAAGAGACGACGCTGCTCAAACCTCTCGCAGAGAATCGTAATCAGCTCACGGTCTATCGCGGACTCGATCATGGACTTCGCGGTGGTCACTTTGCCGTGCATACGTTTCTGTCGGGTTTGCTCCATCACGAGTCCAA
>NZ_CALFPF010000505.1 GCF_937919775.1 uncultured Gimesia sp. | reverse complement strand
TTGGCCTTACATTTTGCCTCGTTTGTAAATTCGCACTTATGATAGAACCGATTTGTATCTACTGTGTCGTAATTGTTACAATTAACGAGAGTGGTGTGTTGCGAAAATGATATTTTCGTGTTTGCTAAATAAGATGTAAGGTTATATTTTGTAATGAGATAAGATGTTTTGTGAGTTGAGGCTCCTCTTTTTTGGTACGCCGAATGCAATCAGGTTGTTAGCCACTTGGTGGTTTAAATGACAACAGTTATTCGGCAATATAATTGAGGAGAAATCAAAGATGACACGTTTAGTAATGACATTGGCAATTTGTTTGGGATCGATGGTGATCCTTTCGGATCAGGTAAGTGCTGCTGATTATGGAGCAGCGAGAGTCTCGTCAGAAACCAGGACCGCTTATTTTCAGCCGCATCCTGGTGGGGTTTTGGATGTAGTAACATCGCCGTTCCGTGCGTTGACAACACCTGTCAACTATAACAATGGGTATCAGCATCGTGCTTATAACCCCGGTTATGGGCAATCCAATTACGGCAGTACCAACTGTGTGAACGGTAATTGCACTACTGGAATCCGTTACCAAAGCCCTTGTGCCAACGGACAATGCGGAACCGGTGTTGGTTGCAGTACAGGGAATTGCAGTACGGGAAATTGTCCCGGCGGAAACTGTGGGGTGCGTTATCTGGCTCCCGCTCAGAATTACACGGGATATCGTGGAAGCAATTGGAATCAGGTTCAGCAGGCTCCTGTTTACCATCCCGTAAGTCAGCCTGTTTATCAGACTTACCGAGCTGCTCCCGCCCGTTCAATCCTCAATGATCCTTTCTTCCCGTAAGATGAAGGGATGATTCTCAAGGTACAAAGTTTCATAAAACAGGATGAACAATGTATTTGTGTAAACTCTGAGCTACTGGTTTTCTCCAGTAGCTCAGTTGTTAATTTTGGAAAAATGATCTGGGTAAAGTTGATTTACTTGATACACTATCTGCAGCAGTCAGAAAACTTATATGTAAACTGACTGTTAGTTGCATAAAATACAAGAGGATTGTTTTCTCGATGATTTCTACTGGCTTCGACTGATCTCGGGGAAGTCACATTGAAAAGAAAAAAGGAATGATTTTTCATTCAAGGGACGTCGAAGAATAAGAACAGGGTTGGGTCATATCATTAATACCAGATGGATTCGGTCAAATTAGAATCCTCTGAGGAAATATTTGAGATAAAATGACTGTGTCGAATTTGAAAGTTCCGCTTTCTTTTTTTGGTACTCAGGAGAAGATTGCTTAATTTTCCTGGAATTGTCTCGATGCAGGAATTGTGAGGAATAGGTTTTTTAATGGGTCACGAATTGGTACATTCTTTAAGTTCCCCGATTCACACAATGCATACATTTTCCTACGGTGCGATTCCGCAGGACAACGGGGTTTTATTCTCAGTTTACAGTCGCTCAGCCACATCAATGTGGCTGTTGCTTTATAATCATGTTGATGATTTAGAGCCTTCTGAGATCATTAAATTCAATCAGGAGTATGGTCGGCTAGGCGATATCTGGACGGCGTTCATTTCCGGAATCAGCCCTGGTCAACTCTATCATTTTCAGGCAGACGGTCCCTTTCAACCAGAAGTCGGACATCGCTTTGATAAACGGGCTCGTCTGATCGATCCGTATGCCAAAGCGCTGGCGGGAAATTTCCAGCCCTCACCCGATGGCATTGTTCGCCCGCCAAAGTGTGTTGTCGTCGATGACCAGTTTGACTGGCAAGGCGATCGTCACGTCAGGCACCACCTGGCCGACACCGTCATTTATGAAATGCATGTGCGCGGATTTACGAATTCGCCGTCGAGCGGTGTGGAAAATCCCGGAACGTATTCGGGTGTCATTGAAAAAATTCCTTACCTGATCGACCTGGGAGTGACTGCTGTTGAGCTGATGCCCATTCACGAATTTCCCATGAACGAGACTGATGGTACATTTACAGACCATCAAAACTACTGGGGTTATGAAACGCTGGCGTTCTTTGCTCCGCATCGCGGTTTTGCGACCAATCCGGAACCGGGCGCTCAAGTGCGCGAGTTCAAGGAAATGGTGCGGGCCCTGCATAGCGCCGGTATTGAAGTGATCCTGGATGTGGTCTTTAATCATACAGCTGAAGGGAACGAACACGGCCCTACACTCTCTTTCCGAGGGCTGGAAAATCAGGTCTACTATCACCTGGAACAGGGTGGGAAATACTATAAAAACTATTCCGGGTGCGGGAATGCCATCAATGGTAATCACCCCGTTGTGCGGGAAATGATTTTCCATTGTCTGCGTTACTGGACCTGCAACTATCACATTGACGGTTTCCGATTTGACCTGGCGTCGATCTTGAGCCGCGACAGAAGCGGGCACCTCGTGCCAAGTCCGCCGCTGGTCGAGGCGATCGCCGAAGATCCGTTGTTGGCCGATACAAAGCTGATTGCAGAAGCCTGGGATGCAGCGGGCGCTTATCAGGTCGGATCGTTTTCCCACATGCGCTGGGCAGAATGGAACGGCCGCTACCGCGATGATATCCGGCGGTTCTGGCGTGGCGATGTTCCGTCACTGGGCGATTATGCAACGCGCCTTTCCGGTTCCAGCGACCTCTATCAGAAAACTGGCCGCGAGCCGTTTCATGGTGTGAACTTCATTACGGCTCACGATGGTTTTTCTCTGAATGATCTGGTGAGTTATGAACACAAGCATAATTATGCCAACCGTGAAGACAATCAGGATGGTGAAAACAACAATATCAGTATGAATTTCGGCGTCGAAGGTCCTACCGACGATCCGGCGATTATTGGAATGCGTGAGCGACAGATCAAAAACTTCCTGGCAACACTATTTTTGAGCCAGGGCGTTCCGATGCTGCTCTCCGGAGACGAATGCCGCAGAACACAGCGCGGGAATAACAATACGTATTGCCAGGACAATTCGATTTCCTGGTTCGACTGGTCACTGGTTAAAAAGTACAGTGGCTTATACCGGTTTTCTAAAGAATTGATTCATTTCCGGCTGTGCGAGCCCACATTAAGGCAGCGGAATTTTCTCACAGGTCAACTGGACGGCGTGGAAAAACTTCCGGATGTCAGCTGGTTCAATGTGCAGGGTCAGTCCGTGGACTGGAAAAACGATAAGAACTGCCTGTTGTGTATTCTGGGAGCAAGGCATTCCTCGCGCAGAGTGCGTGATGGTTCTGATTTGATGATTCTGGTGAACTCGTCGCCTGATGCACAGGCATTTGAGTTGCCGTTTGGAATCAAGCCGAAAGAGTGGAATCTGACCGTCGATACCTCGGCCCGATCGCCGCTGGATATTTTTCCAAAGCGGGATGGTGCGACCTTGTATCCCCGAGTCGCTGTGTTACCTGCGCGTTCATTGCGTTGTTATGTACGCCGTGCAACACGTCGCTAAAAAAGGCGTTTGCTCAGATTAACTGCATGATGACAATGATGATTCCCAGGGGAATGCACCAGTACGCGAAATAATGCAGTTTGCCTTTCTCGAGCCAGCGTACGAGTAGCCAGAGTGAGGCCAGTCCCACAATGGCGGAGATGAGCGCGCCGACTGCCAGCAGGCTTAAAGGGGTGCTGATGTGCTGGTTCGAAATGATTTCCGCGGTCTCGAGAATCGTCGCGCCGGAGATCGCCGGGATCGCGAGCAGAAAAGAGAAGGTGGCCGCGGATTGTCTAGACATGCCTGCGAATAGCCCCGCCACGATGGTGCTGCCGCTGCGCGAAATGCCCGGCAGAATGGCGATCGCCTGCACGAGACCCACGAAGAGAGCCTGCTTGTAGGTGATTTGCGTGTAACTTCGATCCTTTTGCGGGATATGCGGAATCAGCAGCAGGAATAAACCCGTGACGGGTAACATGCAGCCCGCGAGCAGAGGGCTTTCCAGTAAATGCTCGGCATATTTTTTGGCCAATAACCCAATGACAACAACGGGCAGCGTGCCGACAATCATGAGCGGTATGACTCGCAGGTCCTGGCTGAGCAGACGAAAGATGGTTCTGTGATAAAAGATCAGTATCGAGAGCAGGGTCCCCGCGTGTAGAACAATATTCACGTCTGTCTGATCGGCTTTGATTTCCAGCAGACTTTCGACAATGACCAGATGCCCTGAAGAACTGATAGGTAGAAATTCGCTGATTCCCTGAATGACTGACAGCAGAATCATTTTTAACCAGGTCATATTGAAATCGTTTCCAGCCAGGGAGTGGTGAAGTAGAGTGATCTGTATTTAAAGCGATTGCCCATGATCTCACCAAGGTCATTTCAGACGAAAAAATGAGGAAGAGGATTAAATGTTGTAAGTGATTTTAAATAAAGGTTTTATGGCTTTTGCGATATGTGGTTTATTAGTAAGAATCATTAGGGAATATTCAGAAGACTCTATAGCGAGGAATTGGAATCTTGTCAATTTGAGTCAAGTTTGACGGTTGTATGGCCTGGGGCGAGACGCTATTGTGGGTACCAA
>NZ_CALFPF010000504.1 GCF_937919775.1 uncultured Gimesia sp. | reverse complement strand
GAGATAGTGATTTTTCGGTTTATGATACACTATCAATCCTGATTCAAATAACTTCGAGCATAGGATACCAGGAATTTCTTCGTAGGAAACAAGCCGAATGCAATTTTATGAACAGCATTATGAACGATCTTGTTTGAAGGCAGTTGAAACCAGCCATTTCAGCGAGAAGAATTATGAACGTTGACTCTCATCTGTTACTTCTGGTGCATAATATTCTGTTTCGCGAGTGGGATCCTCTGGGTGTCAATGCAGATGAAGCAGCAGGCAGAGCGTATTTCAACTACATCGTTGGATTCATTGGGCTCTTACGGAGAGGTGCAGATGAACGGAAGTTGTCAGCGCATCTACTGCGACTGCAGGAGACCGCGATGGGGGTTAGTCCGTGTGATCCGGAACGTGATCAGGTGATCGCCTCGCGACTGCTTGCCGCGTATGAGATTGCCCAGCGTCATATTCGACCGGCCCGCTCGGCGGAAGAGTTGCTGGAACGTTACCAGACAGGAGAACGCGTTTTCAATGGCAGTCGAATTGAAACAGATGATCACAAGGCTTTGTCAGGATGCAAGCTGGATGGTCTCGTGCTCCGAAATTCTTATGTGAAACTTTCCTTTCACGGAGCGTCTCTACGGGGCGCTGATTTCTGGGATGCTGAGTTAAAGGGATCTGATTTTTCTCAAGCTGATTTGCGGGGAGCCAAGTTTCACGGTAGCGTATTGGGTGATATCTCTTTTCGGGACGCGCGGCTGGAAGGGGCACAGTTCAACGAAGCCTGTTATCATTTTCGTATGCTGAAAACAGGGGAGTTCCCCGACGGTTAATGAATTGTGCTTTACTGGCGCATTCAGTCAGATACACCTATCGGATGAAATGACAGTTTCATAGCGGCTTTGATTCCGGGCTTATCTCCGTACAAATTTCATTGCTTCCCTGGTTCAATCCTCTACACTGAAACGCATCTCTTTCAACTTTAATTCTTCCGGGCGGGCAGGGTGATGGTGCGTTTGATCTGTGAGCCGAGGATGACCCAGGTTATTTTGATGAGACGCGCGCGACGACGCTGTTTGCCTTTGATGATGTCTCGATTCCGTTCACGCAGAATCTCAAGCTGGAGATGCGGTCGCCGGAGCGGTTTCGGGCGAATCTTGTGCTGTGTCGTGGCGGGCTACTTCTTCAAGAATATGCGGTTCATCCCTGAAACCAACATCAGACATACTCAGCGAGGATGAATTCGTCGATGGGTTGGAAGCCGAGGCATTGGTAGACTTGGATGGCGGGGATGTTGTTGTTTTTTACCATGAGGATGATGTCTTTTCCCTGGTCCAGCCAATGCTGGCAGACTGCACTGACGGTTTGTTTCGCGAGGCCTTTTCCCCGATGCGCGGGATGCGTCATGACGCCGCCAATTTGCGCGTAGTGCTTTGAGAAGCCGTGAGTGTTGGCCTTGGCGACGATCCGCCCCTCTTTTCTCAATACCCATTCATACTCCGGCAGTATGCGATCCCGTTCTTTTTGTGAGACTGCCATCTCTGTCGCTAAACCTTCCACTCGTTTCTCCAGTCGAATGATTTCATCGACGTCGGCTGGTGTCGCTGTGGTTGCTGCTCCCGTTGACAGGTTTTGAAACGTCTCACGTCTCAGGAGATACACGGTTTCTTCATTGATGAATTCGGGTTCGATACCATGTGTTCGTAAACGTTCGATCGTCTGTAAAGCATACCGTTTGAAGGCCACGACAAGTTCAACGGGTTTGTTGCGCTGTATCAATTCATCGACGAGGGCGTTGATGATGTCGGGGCTCGGGGCGTTGATCTGGATATCACTCCAGAGTCCAAAGTAAGTGCCCAGCCCCACCAGTTCATTATTGATGAAATAGCCCAGATAGTCATTGATCTCAAAGGGATTGGGGCGAAATTCGAAACTACCGATGACAAACAGATTCTCTTTCTCTCGCTGATAGGCGAAATCGAGAATCGCCGGCTGGTCCTGGGGAGTGAGTTCACGAATCATGGCTTGCTGTTCCTGAAACACGATTTGTCGGGAGAGACGTTACGAACAATAGTATAGGACAGGAAAACACCGGGCAAGGTTCAGACCCGTCGGACGATTGAGTGGGAGTCTGGGCGAGGTCATTCACAAAAAATGATTGATTCCCGCGCTTTATCTTCTACACTGAAACGCATCTTTTTCAACGTTGATTCTTCCGGGGGGGGCAGGGTGATGGTGCGCTTGAGTCTGTGGCTGTTGGCGGGAGTGATGTGCTGCGGTTTGCCGGGTAAGGTGTGGGCCGAGGAGGACCCAGGTTATTTTGATGAGACGCGCGCGACGACGCTATTTGCGTTTGATGATGTCTCGATTCCATTCATGCAGAATCTCAAGCTGGAGATGCGTTCGCCGGAGCGGCATGCGGCGAATCCGGTTGTGCAGCGCGGGGGAGCCGGGGATCCGGATTCGTGGGCGGTGCAGTTTTATGGCTCGGTCATTCGCGTGGGCGATGTGTATCGGATGTGGTATGTGGCGGCGGGTGAGGATCGGCTGGATAAAAGTGTGCCGCGCTCGTCTCCGTGGCGGGTGGCTTATGCCGAGAGCGAAGATGGTGTGCACTGGACCAAACCGGACCTGGGGCTGGTGGAGTACGCGGGGAATCGAAAGAACAACCTGGTGCAGATTGAGCCGCACATGGGAATTCTAAACGTCAAGGTGCTGTATGAACCAGATGATCCTGATCCGAGTCGGCGGTATAAGATGGGGGCACATGTCTGGTTCCCTAAAAACAAAGTCCGGCTGGGAACGCTGGCGACCTACGCGAGTGCCGACGGCCTGCGGTGGAAATCGCTGCACGCTGCGAAACCTGTTGAGGCCGAGCTGCAGGTAGAAGAGATGCTGCTGCCTCCGCTGCATTTCGAGCCGGTCGGCGGGCTTTATAAATGGGATGGCCTGTATTATGTGAACGGTCAGAACGCGATTGTGGCGTCGCGGCCTTATCATGGTCGGGTGGTGCGGCAGTTCATTTCGCCCGACTTCAAAACCTGGTCGCAGGCGAGCACGGTGGGTTTCGTCCGGCCGCAACAACATACTCTGCTGGGACCGGGGCGCAGCCGCGAGGGAGAACAGAATCACGAAGGGGTGAGCGTGTGGAACCGGGGGAATGTACTGCTGGGCATTTCCGGGATCTGGCATGGGGGCAAAGAATGGAAGGATGTGACCGTCGACCTGGGTTTTGTGGTCAGCAATGACGGCGTGCGGTTTCGTCAGCCCGCGCATGAGTGGACGTTTCTGAAACGGGGCGCCGACGGCGAGTGGGACCAGGGAGGCTTATTGCAGGGGCAGGGCTTTGAGAATATCGGCGAGCAGACTCTCATTTATTACGGTGCCTGGGACCCGCGCCACTGGCAGGGTTCACCGCCACGAGGCGGGGTCGGCATTGCGAGGCTGCCGCGCGACCGCTTTGCCGTTTTGAGCGTCGACAAAACCACAACCGGCAAAGGCAACTACCAGATGCCCGAGACCCAAAGTGAATTTCTCACCGCCGCCGTGCCATTAAAGGGGAAGGACCCGCAGCGTTTTTTTGTGAACGCGGATGGTCTGGGGGCTGAGGCTTCTCTCAAAGTCGAACTGCTGAGTGCTAACGCGGTTCCCCTGCCGGACTACTCGGGAGAAAACGCGGCTATTGTGAAAACGAGCGGATTTCAGACCCCCGTGCTGTGGAACGGCAGGCAGGAGATCGAAAACCTGCCGGACCGCATTCGATTGCGCGTGACGTTTGAAGGACAGAAGAAAACTGACATTCGTTTCAGTGCGATGTATGTCCGGTCGAAATGAACTTGATTGTTGTATCAAAAAACGTCCGACAAGGAAGAAACCTCATCGGACGCTTGCGCGGGGGTGCCCGCTTTCCTGAAGTGAATCAACGGCCGTTACGGACGGCGTTTTCCGGTTCGCATATCTAAGACTTTCTCCAGGTCGGAAGAGGCAAAGACCTGGTCCAGCATGCCGAAATCTTCGTGTTGACCGGCGTTGTGGACTGCAGCTGCTGGTCCCCGGTTCGGTCCCTGTGCGGGGCGTTGATTGTTCTGGTGCGGTGGCTGCTCTCTGCCGGGAGGACCTTTATGCATGGGGTCGCGTCGAACCATGTCCAGCACGTTGACATCGATGTCGACATCGTCAGCGACTGAAACAGTGTCATTCGCGTCTGTGTTCTGAATCACAATCCGTTCGACGCCGGTGAATTCGATTGGCAGGTTGTTGACTACAACCACATTTTCATTCACGACAATCGTATCGTTCTGGTTTGTGCCGTTGATGATCAATGTGTCATCGCGTCCTTTGCCTGCTTCAACGATCAGACCACCGGGCAGATCTGCCGGTTTGATGCCTTTGAAGGTGATGTGCAGCGAACCGGGTCTGGTATTCGTCAGCATCAAACGTTCCACGCTGTCCAGGGACTGACTGCCGAGTACCTGTCTTGTTCTGTGGTCGATGACTTCCAGAATTCCTTTTTTTGCACGAATGATGACGTCCGTGGTACCGGTTTCCGCCAGGTCAACTTGCATCACCGTCGGGGCAAAGAAGACGTTTTCCTGCAGCCCGGAGACATCCGAGTTACGTTCGATGACATCAGCGAGTGTTGTGTTGTTGATTTCATGCAGTGCTTTACCGGAGAACACGTTTTCGTACCAGAAGCGATCGCCGTCGCGGAGTCGCTGGAACTGATCGATGATGATCATGGAAAAAGTCACGCCCATGCTTGATCCCGGCAGATGATCTTCGGCGAGGCCCCCCACCCAGAGATCGATGTTGTCAACGGTGCCGTATAATTGTTCCAGCCGGGCTGCGACATCGGGATCGGAAGTGATGTCGGAGAAGTTTTCTACGGCAGGCAGTCCCAGGGCAACCCGTGTTGAGTTGTAGTCCGACAATCCATGATCGCGTCCACGCTGGATATTCAGCGAGGCCAGATCGAAACCGTCGGCCCCCGGAGGACCAAACAGGAAGTTGCGCACATCGTCGACGACCTGGTTATCAATTTCCTGTGCCAGATTGACGGTCAACCCGCGTAACAGAGAATCAATGCCATTGTTTTCCACTTCACTCGGGTTGAAGAAGGCGTTCAAGAGCGCGAGGTTACCTTCGTCGGCGGTGTTCCCGTTTTCGTCGAGCCGCAGCAGTTCGGATGACAGCATCGTATGACCGAAGCGATAGGCGGCGGTAGAAAATTCATTGGCGATACTCGGATCGACGCTGGGATCGTAACCCTGGTATTTGCTGATGGCATTCGAGCCGAACAATGCCGGGAGAAATTCATTGAAGGTAATAGCCTGGATTTCCGCAGCCACGATCTGCCGTGCCTGTTGATACAGTTCTTCATCGGTCAGATCCGGGTTGTTCTGGGCCAGTTCGGTGGCAATTCGATTATGCTCGCGCATCCAGATGGTCTGCATCGAAGTCAATGCCGCGTTTTCGTTGGCGCGAATATCGCCTGCCAGGAAAAATCCGTCATCTCCATAGGGGAGCAGATCCCCGTCGCTGGTTGCCAGCAGTCCCCCCTGGAAGGTTCTCAAACTGGCGGCCCGTTCCGCATCCGAGCCGTAGATCACCGAACCATCGATGAACGCGGTAATCTGATTGATCTGCTGGCGAACGCCGTTTTCGTCCTCCTCGAAGACGGATCGATTCAGATCGATCAGATCATCTCCGGAACCGTCGGGATCGAAGTAAATGTCACCGGTGGGAACTTCGATGGGAAATGATTCCAGCGGATTGCCGAATTCATCAAGCGCGGATTGGGTTAGAGTGATATCGTGATCGATGAACTGACCCCAGACCCAGAAGATATCGGTCAGGTAACGGTCGTTGGTCTGGGAGGTTTCTGCGGCGGCGATGACATTGCTGATTTCACGGGCACTCGGGCGGTCTTCACCGGCGGGCGTTGACTGTCCGTCGCTGTAGTCTGCTTCGGCCAGCCTCAGTAATTGTGTGTCGGTACTGCCGAGTTCCGGGTTGTCGATATTGTTGCCGGTTCCGTCGATCGACGCGTATTCGGGAGTGGTATTCGAGACCGAGTACAAATCGGTATCGTCTACCATGTCTGTCGCGAGGGAATTCATCGCCGACAGCAACTGGCGATCTTCAAGGTGTTCAAGGGCGGAATAATGAGATGTGTGAGAGGTAGCCTTACGACGATCTGGTTTGGGGATCTGCATGATGGGTTCTCCTGAAGCGTGAAGTGGCTTGCGCGCAGTTCTTTCGAGCTGATCGACGGAAGTCACCAGACGCGTGGTTGATATTTTGTAATGACGAAGGCCCGCCCTACAAAAAGAGTTGATCAACCGGACTACCCAAGACAGCGGGTAGTCCTTAGAGAGTCTCGATGACTAAAAACGAAAACAGAACGCAGTGATCCACCGAATTCGACAGAAATATCTCCAGAAAAAATAAAATAATCGTTGAACGAGTGGACGAATCTTAAGTTGTCCCTCTCAACAAAAAAACGCCCGACAAGGTTTGCACCTCATCGGACGTTCTCTCGGGGTTGCCAGTTTGCATCATGCGTTGCCTGCCTCCTAAAAGTTCGCGGTTGGTAGTTGAGTCATCTGCACGGTTGCTTCGAGCTGGGGGCCGTCGATGGTTTCGAGCAGTTCCATTTCCAGGACGCCGCCGGATGTGGCGATGACCTGTCCGAAGGTGGCATCGTCGGTGATGACCACGCCGTTACATTTGGTGATGACCATACCAGGTTTGAGTCCGGTCAGATCTGCGGGAGAGTTAGCTTCGACAGATTCCACGCCGATGCCTTTACCCGGTAATATCAGGCCTTTCATTCCCAGATACCAGCGGACGTCTTCGACGATCTGACCGTTGGGAGCGACATAGTCACAGGTTGGATAGACATAGTTGCAATACTGGTAGTTCGCGGGACCATAGTTTCGCAGCGGCGTGCAGTAGTTGAACCACCACCAGGAGTAGTTTGGACGACCAACATACCAGGGTCTGTTGTGGTGATGCCCATGGTGATTGCCGTGACCGTTGCCGTGACCGTTGCCGTGACCGTTGCCGTGACCGTTGCCGTGACCATGTCCGTGTCCGTGTCCGCCGCCTTGATGCGGGTTGCCCGGCGTTGGTTTGCCTGGCATTGGTTTGCCGGGAATCGGAATGGGGCGTGGTTTTGGAGGTCCGTTACCGACAGGGGGTTTAGGATTCGGCCGTGGCTTAGGAGATCCTGTGCCGGGAACGGGCAGAGGACGAATTACGCCGTTGCCGGGTTTGCCGTTTCCGATGCCCGGATCGAGGGGTTTCAGAACGGGCCGTGGTTTGGGAATTGGTCGTGTCGTTCCATTACCGGGACGCGGTTTGATTCCGCCTACGGTATCTTTGATCGGACGTGTGAATCCACCGCCGCCCGGTTTGCCATTGCCGATACCCGAATCAATGGGTTTCAAGATAGGCCGCGGTTTGGGAGTTGAGTTCGAAAACCGTGGTCTGATGGTTGAACTATTCAGTTTACCGGGCGACGAAAATTTTCTTGTGGTGGTTTGCTGGGGAGATTGCTTGCTCATGGAGCGACTCTGAAAACTCCCCTGTGAACCGGAAAAGTTTGAGCGAGACATACTTGATCGTCCTGAGCGACCCGATGAGTGGCCTTTTTCCCCGGCGTGAACGTCCAGAGAAACGGTGCCGAACACCATGGCCATGATTACCAGGCTGAGTGTGAGACGTTTCATTGTTCTATTTCCTTATCTCTCGTACCAGAATGAGGTGAACGACATGCGGTTTGATCTGGCCGTTCCCACTTGTGTTGCAGGTCACATGCCTGCCTACCTACTCAGCGAGAACCGCAGAAAACTGTTACAGGGAATTTGAGAAAAAATGGAAAGTCCCTGAAATCAGCGGTTTTCAAGGGGAGAAACAGCGGAAACGGGCGTGAGGGAAGGGGTTGGATCGTGTTGATCTAATGGTTTTGAGGGTGATTCTCAGGACCGCAGCCTGACTCAGGTCGGTTTTCACCGCGGCTCACGCCGTGCGGCTGATCTTGTTTTCAGGTGCTTTGCCAGTTGGAATGACTTATCAGCCGAAGGATGTTAGCCCCGGTTTCTCCACCTTTGTCAGGAATTTTCGAATTAAGAAACACGACCTGGCCGGCTTTTTGCCCTCACCGGTTGAAAAGTGGGGCGGGGTGCCGGATACTGGAGTGATTCGCCTTACTTTGTTTTGGGGCAGTGCTGAAAGACTGACTTTTCAATCTCGATGATTCATAAACAGGAACCCGGATTATGAAGAAGTGCTTGTGTTCGATTGCGGCGGCTGTTGTCTTTTGTCTGGCGGTGCCGGCGTTTGCAGGGGAGAAGGTGGCGCCCGTGCGAATGGGCAGCGGGATTATGACCTTTGATACGGTGCCGGGCTGGGGCTTTGATGAAGAAGGCCGCTCTGTTCTCGGGCCGACCCACGGCGGCGTTGTTGTCGACAAGGAAGGCAACATCTACACGAGTGCAAAAATCGGCGTGGTTGTATTTTCTCCCGACGGGAAAGTGGTACGTCGTTTTCTGGGTGATGAATATTCCAACATCCATGACATGGAGATTCGAGAAGAAGCAGACGGCGAATTCATCTACGGGGCACGCAATGCGAACGCGGAAGGAATCAAATTCAACGCGTTGACCGGGGAGATGATCCTGAAGCTGCCGTTCCCGAAAGAATCGGGGCTCGATCTGCAGAAGTTCGCTCCCACCGCGATTACGGTCGCTCCGAACGGGGATATCATTCTGTCGGACGGTTACGCGAGCAATTATATTTTCAAGTTCGACAAAACGGGCAAGTATCTCTCGCACTTCGGGAAGAAGGGGAACGGGATGCAGGAATTCAACACCGCCCACGGGATGACGCTGGATACGCGTTACGACCCGCCGCGTCTGTTGATCTGCGACCGCAATCACCAGCCCAAAGGACGTCTGCTGCATTATGATCTCGATGGCAACTTCATCGAAGAAGTGATTACCGGCCTGGGCATGCCCACGTCGGCTTCGATTCAAGGCGACTACGTTTCCGTGCCGGACCTGCACGGGCGACTGGTGATTCTCGACAAGAGTAATACAATCGTCGCAGTGCTCGGCAACAACGAAGACCCCGCCACCCGCGTGAACTTCAATGTGCCTCAGGATAAATGGCGCGAAGGCATCTTCAGCGGCACCCACGGTTCCTACTGGGACAAAGAAGGCAACCTGTATGTGCAGGACTGGAACGTTTCCGGCCGTCTGATGAAGCTGGTGCGCGTGAAGTAAGGTTTAAATGATCGCCGAAAAAGTTGGCGGGATTAAAGATACTGCAGTACAATGTCCGGGTAACGATTGTTATCCGGACATTTTCTGTTTATCGATTGTATTTTGAGGCAATGAACGGCTCATAAAAGGGGGTTCCGAATCGACGATGACTGTTTCCTCCCGCACGCCTGAAGGATTTCCGAGTCAGTGTCCCCTGTGCGGGGCGAGTACGAACATTGAGTTCTCAGACCCGGCCGGCGATGCGCCATGTCCGAACTGCGGCTGTCTGTTGTGGACCTCTGCGCAATTCGTTGAAACGGCTACGAAATGGCATTGGGAAGTACACGGCACGGCGCCCGCTGAGTTGACTGCCGACACTCGATTTACGGAATGGGATCTGGACTCGCTGGATCTTGTGGAACTGGTGATGGAGCTGGAAGAAACGTTCGATATCGAGATTCCCGACGGAGCCTACGATCAAATTCAGACAATCGGGGACGTCATGCGTTATATCAAAATCAAGCGACGGGACACGGATGAGAGTGAATAAGCGGCTGCAGGGGATACCGCGCTATCATGAGTGATCACAAAACCTCAATCGGCAAACGGATCAGTTTGGCTTTCGGAATATTGCTCTATGCCAGTGCTGGCGCAGCAGTCCTGATACCATTGCTGTTCATTTCGTGGTTTATGTTGACCGGGTTCTCCAGTGAGCCGCAACGTCGTGCTGTGATGGATCCCGGTGCTGACTTCACTTTTTACACGGGCCTTGAGTGGCCGGCGTCGGCGGTTGTGATTTCTCCGGCGATATTCACCTCGACTTTCTGGGGGACGGTGAATTCCATCTGGTGTTTGATGTCGATCAGGCGACGCTGGAACATTGGCTGGCGGAAGCTCCACCGTGGGAACAGCGGGAATGGAAACACGGGCCAGTGCTTGATGAGATCGGCTGGCATTGTGGTTTTGGTGCTTCAGGAATGAGTGCAGACCCAGCCGGTGGAGGTCCTGATAAGAAGATTAATGAGATCGAGTTAGAGCACGTACTTGGTTCAAAACAGATCTGGTACGTTGCCCGTGATCGTGCGCCACAGTGGGAGCACGGAGATATTTTGATTGTGGATCCGGAACATAATCGCGTGTGGTATTCCCGCTGGGATTTGTGAGCAAGGGAAAATGGTTTTGTGTCTGACGCAGAATGAACGTAAATCCGGTATAGTGGGTGGATAGTTCTGAGAAATGTTTTTTTATCAAACTAGCTGTGTTGATGAATTTTAGTGAGGTGATCAAGATCGACTCGGAAACGCTCACCTACCTGCTAACAGGCGGGCATTTAAATATGGAAGAACGCCGTGAACGCGGGGTCTGGCCACATCCTCCCCTCGCGTATTCGGCTGTTCTGACTCATATGGTTCAGCTCATTCAGAATCAGGAGTGGTTTCCGTGCGACTTGTCCGAGGGACGCGAAGGCTTAGTCATTCAAAACACTGGAGAGTCCTTCGTGTGTCACTCGTTATGCTACAGCGCGTTTGGCCATCCAATCATTAGTGGTCAGTCTCAGCAGGTGTTTGCCAACCCGGAAGAGGCTGCAGCCTACTATCTCAAGCGGGATCTGAGACTTCCCGGAGACTTGGACGGCTGGAACGTTGTCTGACACAATTGCATGCAGTATTTAAATCGGTATTCGTGAGAGGGTGCTGGCGGTTCCAAACTGCCTGGTTGTTAATTTTGAGCCGGCTTCTAGAATAGAAATGCGTTCGGAAACGATCCTGCTTCAGAGGGGGCAGGATGATTACATCAACAGAAACAGGGAGTCTGAGATGAGTTATGACGTTCGTAACAAGGTCGTTCTGGTGACTGGTGCCAATCGGGGGATTGGTAAGGCGATTATGGAGACGCTCTTAAAACATGGCGCGGCAAAAGTTTACGCGGCGGTGCGTAATCCGGCGTCGGCGGCGGGTTTGACTGAGGCGTACGGGGAAAAAATTGTGCCCCTCGAATTTGATCTGACTCGACCGGACACGATCCAGGCGGCAGCCAGTGCGGCAGGCGATGTGTCGCTGGTCGTCAATAATGCGGGGGTATTGCGTCCCGCCACCGCGTTGTCCGCAGACGCGATTGAAGCCCTGCAGTTCGAAATGGATGCGAATGTGTATGGTCTGATCCGGGTGGCTCAGGCGTTTGCACCGGTGCTCAAAGCCAACGGCGGCGGTGCGCTGGTTCAATTGAACTCGGTCGTTTCGATGAAGACTTTCCCACAGTTCACGACGTATTGTGCTTCCAAGGCAGCCTCTTACTCTGTGACTCAGGCACTGCGGGAGCAGTTGAAGGATCAGGGAACTGCGGTTGTCAGCGTTCATCCGGGGCCCATCGCTACCGACATGGGGGACGCTGCCGGGTTTACTGAAGTCGCAGAATCAACGGATGTGGTCTCAGAGGCGATTGTGGCGGCCCTGCTGGCGGGGGACTTTCACGTATTTCCGGACTCGATGGCGAAACAGATCGGTGCGGCTTATCAGAGCTTTGCTGAAAATGTCATTGAAGCTGACATGGCCGAAGTCTGAACAGACTAAAGCAGCCGTTCGTGATTTCTATCTGATCACTTCGTATTGAATTGACTCAATTGCGAAGTGATCAGCCGACGGCCCGGTGATGATTTGCTGACTTCGAGATGTGCCCTGCGCCAGACCGTGACCAGTCGCGTGCCAGACGATGGATTGTTGGCGGTGGGGCGGGAATTGTGCGTGCCCATGTGTGCCGAACGCGTGTTTTAAGCGCGGTGCACAGAGTGAACTGGGGCGGGCGGTTGACATCGATTATACTCTGTATCTGTAACGTTTCAGGAGTCTTTACTGCTTGCGGATTCGGTTCGATGCGGGATTGAGCTTGCAGAGGACAATTGAGCTAAGTCCAGAAACGAGCAGGGCATGCGAGTCGACAGAAAATTGTGACGCGCGCGACGCGTAGAACACCTATTCTGGTGCGGTTCGGGAGCGTGTCAAGCTGTCTATTGCGAAGTGAATAACGAATTTTTGAAACGCATCTTTCGATTCGAAACCATTTTTACGATACATCAATCTTAAAACAGGGTTTATTGAGTACGGGCATAAACTCTCCCCAAAATGGCTTCTCGGACAGAGGGTAAACTCTTTTTTCGGTCGATGAAATGGTGAAAGCGAAGGTGATGATTTGAAATACCGGTTTTTTAGTTGGTGTGTCTGTTGGCTGGTATGTGTAGCGCTGCCGGCTGGTCGCGCCTCGGCAGTCGAGGTTGGCGGGGTGAAAATGAAAATTGTTGATGCTTCGGGGGGGGCGGGGCTCTCTGTCAAGGCGACTGATCTGCACGCGGTGCAGATTACCGTTGATCCTCAGACTGAGCGAAGGGAATTGAAACTTCAAATTGAACTCCCGATTACAGGACCGCACGCCTGGCCTGTTAATGATGTCGCGGTATTCGATTCCAAAGGGCGTGCTGTGGCTGTTCGGCGGAATGGTATCGAGTGGCATAAGTTATTGATCAGTGTGACACCGGAGCAAAGCAGCTTTCTCGTGCGGACTGTCAAAACAGATAGTAACAGGCTAATCATCCGATCGGAAAAAGAACGAATCGCAACAGACCCGCTGACAGGTTTGAGTGCAACGATTTGTAACTGGTACGACGGTCGGCGTGCTGCTTTGAGTTTTCGGTTTGACGATTCCCATGCGACTCATTTGAGTAAAGCCATTCCCATCCTCAACGAATACGGATTTCGTGG
>NZ_CALFPF010000503.1 GCF_937919775.1 uncultured Gimesia sp. | reverse complement strand
ATAATATACATGTTTGACTTTTGCTGAAATTGGTTTTGAATAATGAATAAAAGTGTAATGAATAATTCTACAACACGTGGCGTGGTTCAGGTCGTTTCCCAGGATCGGATTCGTCGGCTGGAGGTCTGCACGCAATTTTCGAATATGGGATATACCGTGATTCCTCTGGCGGAAGTTGTTTTTTCACGAACATCGCAGCGCGCTGATGCGGATATCTGTGTGCTGCTCGATCCAAAAGCGATTTCGGAATTTTCTTTTGCGGTGGAGCAGGTTCCGGAACAGAATTTGATTCCCGTGCTGTATTATCCGGCACTGACGCATGATACCCAGAAAGCGTTTTTGAAACCGTCTCGAAGCAGTTTCCATGAAACGATGGTTCCGTTTGCAGAACTGAGACCCCAGGATGCTTTGGAAAGTATCAGGCGTTTACTTGATTCCGCGATCAAATATGCCCGGTTATCGCGCGAGTGTTCAGGCTTGATTTCAGAATTGAACGCACGGTCCAGCCGCCGACTCATTGGCTATAGTCAGGCAATTCAGACGCTGAGAGATCGCATTGCAGATGTGGTTCACCTGGAAACGCCTGTGCTACTACAGGGTTTACCAGGTTCCGAATTGTCGCTGGTGGCGGAAATCATTCATGACTCTACATTTATTGATGATCATCCACTGATTAAGGTCAATTGCAGTACTCTGAATACAGAGAATATCGAGCGTGATCTATTGGGTTATTTCTCACATGAAGAAAGCAGTTATTCAAACGAACCCGTGTGGAATCCCGGTCGCATCGAACAGGCAGAGGGGGGGACTCTGATTCTCGATCAGGTGCATCTGGCTTCGTTGCCTGTTCAGGCGGTACTGTTGAAGATCTTTGAGAATGGAGAATATGTTTCTCCTGAAGACCAGCAGCAGAAGAAAGTGACCAGTCGCGTGATCTCCGTGAGTCATGTCCCATTGCAGGATCTGGTTTTTCAAAATCAATTCAAGAGAAAACTGGCAGGGATTCTCGCCGAGTCAACGATTTCGGTTCCCCGCTTGAACGATCGAAAAGAGGATCTGGCTTTGTTGACAGAGCATATCTTAAGTGAAGTTTCCCGGGCAGAGGGGATGGTTGCCAAATTATTGACTTTAGATGGTCTGGAAACCTTGAAGCGTCATGATTGGACCGGAGATGTTCTTGAGTTACGTAATCTGCTTCGCCACGTGAATCTGGTTGATAACGGACCACGGTTAGATGCCGCCAGTTTATTACCCTGGATTGGAGCCGAAACGATTTCCGACGCAGATTCTCTGGTCGGTATGACTCTGCGGGACATGGAACAGAAGCTGATTGAAAGTACGTTCGCACGCTGCGGCGGGAATCGTGAAAATACGGCTCAGATGCTGGATATTGGATTGCGGACCCTGTCCGGCAAGCTGAGATCCTACGGATATCCGCCACGAGGCGGTCCGGATTCGAAACGAAAATTTACGGTCAGGCGCGCAGCCTGATCGTCTGTGGGCGCCAATGATTTAGTAAGGTAGTTTTCATGTTAGAGCAAATTCTGAATTCAAAGTCATTACCTTTGCTGGAGAAAATGGCGGCGTTCGCTGAACGCAGACAGGATGTTCTGGCGGGAAATATCGCGAATATCGATACGCCGGGTTATAAAATGCGTGACCTGCCTGTGAATGACTTTCAGCAGGCGTTGCGAGAAGCCGTTCAATTGAAAGACCGATTATCTGAGCCGGCAGCACAGAGTTCATTGGGAATGCCCATCACGCTTGCAAATAATCAGTCAGTCGAAACACAACTGGAAAGCTTGTTTCCTCGAAACCTGTTTCAGGCACAGGAGGCGGCTCCTCAGAACCTGACATTTCAGGATGATAATAATCGCAGCATGGAGTCGCAGGTGATGCAAATGACTAAAAACTCGTTGATGCAACAATTTGCTGTTCAAGTGATGATGGCCCAGTTGAATCAGTTAATGACGGTGATTTCAGAACGTCCGTAGTTTTGCTGCACTGTGGGAATAACCCAAACGGAATAAAATAAAGGAAATACGACATGTTAAAGGGAATTGATATCAGCACCAGTGCTCTGGTGGCACAGCGTCAGCGAATGAATACGATTGCCGGCAACATTGCCTCTGTGAACGTTTCACACGATCCCAACAGTGGAGAAGTCCCCTTTTATCGCAGAATTGTGACATTTCAGGCTGATACGGAAAGTGTGAGTCTGGAGCGGTCCGGGGTCGGCGTGAAATACAAAGTTGAAATTGATACAGACACCGAATTGCGAAAAACATATAGTCCGGGACATCCCCATGCGGATCAGGATGGTAACGTGACCTATCCCAATGTCGATGTTGTGACTGAGTTTGTGAATGCATTAGAAGCAGGTCGTGCCTATGAGGCAAATATTTCCGCGCTGGATATCACCAAAGAAATGTTCAATACGTCACTCAGAATCCTGGCATGATTTCCGGGTAGGATATAAAGATTCATTATCATTTCATCTGATCTCAAGGAAGGGAAGAGGATGACAGGTTCCATCAGTCAAATCGGAAACGCGTTTTTGCCCGGCATTCCACCGGTCGGAATCAATGAAAATAGCGCCGGCAGCAGTACCGGGGAGCTTTCTTTCAAGAACATGATGCTGCAGTCGCTCAACAATGCCAATCAGTTACAGGTTCAATCGGAGCAGGCAATTGAAAGTGGCTTGATCGGTGACGACATTACGCAGGCAGAAGTATTTACTTCCATCAAGAAAGCGGATTTGGCACTGCGCATGATGGTCCAGATGCGGAATAAACTTCTGGAAGCCTATAATGAGATACAGAAGATGCAGATGTAAATCTGAAAGAATCAGCACGTTTTTTTACCACTTTGACACGGATTAGTCGATTGGTCACCCGGTATGGACACCACAAAAAAAATATATCAACAGTTTGTTACCTTATTTCAATCAATGTCGGGCAGCCAGCGCGCGATTCTGTTGGCGGTTCCGGTATTGATGATGCTGGCATTTGGGTTTCTTTTTTTTCGTGAGAGCAATTCCAGCTACGTCTCGCTCTCGTTGGGAAAAGATTTTACAACCCAGGAAGTGATTCATGCTGAGGAAGTTCTGCTGCGGGCCGGCCTGACGGATTTTTCCCGTAAAGGCCAGAGAATCATGGTGCCTCAGAATGAAGTTCCCCGTTATAACGCAGCATTGATTGAAGGGGGGGGACTGCCTACCGACTGGGCTTCAGAATGGCAGGAACAGTTTGAGAAATCGAGCATGTTTGTCAGTAAAGATCAACTGCAGGTCATGCGGGATATCGCGCTGGGTAATCAGTTACGTCGTATGATCCGGGCCATTCCTGCCATTGAAGATGCCAGCGTGATGTGGGCCCGCTCCAAGAAGCGATTGCGCTGGAATAATACCACACCGGATGTCACTGCGACGGTGATGGTCAAACCACGTCCGGGAAATGATTTGACGCCGACACTGATCACCAGTCTGCGCGCTGCGGTTTCCACGATGGTTCCCGATTTAACGGCGGAATCGGTCACCGTGTTTGATCAATCAACGGGAACGTCGTACACGGCTGATGATAAAAATGATGCCTTCGATAGTAAATTCATTACCTGGGTTAATAAGCATACGAAAAACTACCAGGATAAAATTATGGATTCTCTGACGTATATTCCAGATGTGATTGTGAACGTCAATGTCGATGTAGAAAACCTGAAACGCTATGTTGAACGAAAACAGGAAATCAGTACCGACGGCACGGTTGCTTTACAATCAAAAGAACAATCCAGTGAACGCAATATTGTTGAGAAGCCCGTTCGATCGGAACCGGGAGCACGTTCGAATCAACCCAATTCTCTGGCGGTGGCCCGCGGTAACGAAAAAAACGAAAAAGTAACCGAAACGAATAACGAAACGACGTCTGCTCCTTCCTTTACCTGGACGGAAAAAGAGTTTGTCGCTGCTATGCCCAGTACCGTGCAGGTTTCCGTTTCGATTCCGGAAGATTATTACGCGGCTGTTGCCGTCAAACGAGGCGTTAAAAAAGGAGAAGCGGCAGCTGACATTGCTGCGTTCAAGCAGGCAACGGACGCGATTAAACTTGAAGTCGAGACGAGCATCCAGAAGCACGTGCAGAAGTTGATTCCTTCACAGTCAGCAAATGATGCTGTGAGTGTTGCATCTTATGTACGAGTGGATGCAGAGGTCCCGATGGTAGAGTTGCCTCTGACAGAAAGTCTTGGTGAGTTTGTCAGTCAGTGGGGAAGTACACTTGGGTTGGGATTGTTTGCCATTTGGGCATTGTGGATGCTCAATAAAAGCATGCCGCAACTTGAAGAAGTTGATTCAGAGGCAATCAGCCTTCCGATGAGTAAACCCCAGGCTTCTACGTCGGAAGAGGATGTTGTAAAACCGAAAAAAGAGCCGACGCAGCGCGATGAAGTGCAAATTCTGGTACGAGACAATCCTGAAGTGGCGGCTTTGGTGTTGAGTAAATGGATACATGCCAAATCATAACCGGGAAGCAGATTCAGGAATTGAGTCGATAGTTTATTTAGACCGTGGATCGAAAAATGGATGAACTACAAAAAGCAGCCATCTTGTTATTGAGTCTGGATAAAGCGCTTGCTGCTGAAGTACTGAGCCTGATGCAAAAAGAAGATGTCGAAAAAGTGACGATGAAGATCGCCCGTATGCAGGATGTTTCCAAAGAACAGCAGGCAAGTGTCTTAAATGAATTTACTTCCCTGCGTGGTGAACAGACCACTATGGAGCGGGGAGGGATGGCTGCGGTGAATGAACTGCTGGAGCAATCGCTGGGTAAAGAGGGCGCCGGCTCGATTATGGACAGTATTAACCAGACGATGAATTCTGTTCCCTTTGGTTTCCTGCAGAAATCGGGAGCAACCAACCTGCTGACATTTATCATCGAAGAGCACCCTCAGACGATTGCCATGATTATGTCGCATTTACCCAGTAATCTGGCAGCCGAAGTATTGGCCGGCCTGCCTTCAAACAAGCAGATGGATGTGATTAAGCGGATTGCGAATATGGAGCAAACCAGTCCGGAAGTCATTCGCGATGTCGAAAAGAGCCTCGAACACCGCATGAAAAATACGTTCAGCCAGGGGATGGAAAAAGCCGGGGGCGTGGAACTCGTGGCAGAAATTCTGAACGTCACCGACCGCATGACGAACAAAGGCATTCTGGAAAGTATGGATCAGGATAACCCGGATCTTGCTGATGAGATTCGGCGGTTGATGTTTGTCTTTGATGATCTGGTGAAACTGGATGGTAAGGCAATTCAAGCCCTGCTGAAAGAAGTGGATAACAATCAATGGGCAGTGGCACTCAAAGGGGCCTCTGAAGAAATCAAGCAGAAAGTTCTCAGCAATCTGTCGCAACGGGCGGCAGATATGCTGCGTGAAGAAATGGAATACCTGGGACCGATCAAAGTCAGTGATGTTGAAGCCGTGCAGCAGCAGATCGTGGATAGTGTTCGAAGATTGGAAGATGCCGGGGAAATTGAAGTCGCTGCTGGAAATGAAAGCGAACAATATATCTCATAAAATACAGTGAGCGACACATTTTAGGACTGTAATCTTTTAACTCTGAAAAATAATTAGCATAAAATAAAAGTCATCAATATGGTGGAACTGGAACCGGCGAAATTGTTAAAGGCGGAAGCCTTTCGGGCTTTGGGTTCGAAAATCGCTTACAATTTCAAAGACATTGAAAAACGTTGTGAGGATTACATTCTGAATGTGCGTGATCAGACACGCCAAATGCTGCTCGATGCGCAACAGGAAGCCGAACAGATCAAGCAGGAAGCGTTTAAGTCAGGCAAACTGCAGGGGCATAAGGAAGCAGAACGTGAAATAGAATCCCTGATCCAGTCGCGTTCTGAAGAGATTGCCAACCGGACCATTGAGGAAAAACTGGGCATGATTTATCCTGCAATGCAAGCCGCTGTCGAAGGCTTGCAGCAAGAGCAGACTAACTGGAGGCAAACCTGGGATACGACAGGATTGGAAATCTGCTTGAGCATCGCAGAAAAAATGATCCGCCATGAAATCAAGTCGCGTCCCGAGTCTGCCAGGGCGATGATGAGTGAAGCCCTCAAGCTGGCGTCAGGTACGCAGCATATCAGGTTTCATATGAATCCCTCAGATATCGCACAATTAGTTGAAGGTGCAAAAACATTTATTTCCAATCTGACCGGATGTCAGACCTGCGAAATTATTGAAGATGAATCAATCACTTCCGGCGGGTGTTTTATCGAGACTCAACATGGAACAATCGATGCCACCATCGAAGCTCAAATAGACCGCATTTCACAAGAGTTAATGATCCGTCATCAGGACTAACACAATCAAATGTTTGATGTCTCTCAGCAGATAAAACAGATTTTGCCTTTTCGTCTTACCGGACGCGTGACCAGGGTGGTTGGTTTGACTGCTTCCGTCTCAGGGTTTCCGGCTCCATTAGGAGCAGTCTGCGCCATTGATCGCGAAAACGGTCGACCTGTCGAAGCAGAAGTTGTTGGGTTTCAGAATGAGGAAACGCTATTACTCCCCTATGAAGATTTGACTGGTATTCGTCGAGGGGACCGGGTCTCGCTGATTCAGTCCGTACCCGCCGTTGCCGTGGGGGAGGGGATTTTAGGCAGAGTTCTGGATGGACGGGGACGCTGTATAGATGGCAAAAATCAGCCGATGCTCTCACATCGTGCCAACCTGAAAGCCAAACCGATTTCTCCATTAAATCGGCCGCGGATTGATGAGCCATTGAGTACCGGTATTAGAACCATTGATGGATTATTATCGTGCGGCAAAGGACAACGACTGGGGATTTTCGCCGGAAGTGGCGTCGGGAAAAGTACGTTGATGGGACAAATGGCTCGGCAGAGTTCCGCCGATATTAATGTTGTTTGTCTGGTGGGTGAACGAGGACGGGAAGTGCGTGAGTTTCTGGATCGTGACTTGGGGCCAGAGGGTTTGGCACGGAGTGTTGTGATTGTTGCGACCAGCGATGAGCCCGCGCTGATACGACTTCGCGCCGCTCATCTGGCAACGGCAATCGCGGAGTTTTTTCGTGATCGAGGCAATGACGTCTTGTTGATGATGGACAGTGTGACCCGTTATGCGTTAGCGCAGCGGGAGATTGGTTTGGCGGCAGGTGAACCGCCGGCAACGAGAGGTTATCCACCTAGCGTATTTTCCCTCCTGCCGAAACTGCTCGAGCGGAGTGGCCGGACCGATTCCGGCAGTATTACAGGTTTCTATACGGTTCTCGTTGAAGCCGATGATGCCAACGAACCGATTTCAGATACGGTGCGGGGAATTCTGGATGGGCATATCATGCTTTCCCGCAAACTGGCACATGAGTCACATTGGCCGGCGATTGATGTGCTGCAAAGCATCAGTCGTTCGATGAATGATATTACCAGTCCGGAACATCAGAAGTCGGCAGCGCAGTTGAAGAAACTGATGGCTGCGTATCAACAGTCGGAAGATTTGATTTCGATTGGCGCTTATCAATCGGGATCGAATTCCGAAGTTGATCTGGCGCTGAAATTACGACCATTGTGGAACGAATATCTGAAACAGGGGAATACGGAAAACTCCAATTTCACAGACGCGGCGAAGATGCTTGAAAATCTGTCGGCGCGTGCAGAGCAACTCAAGCCGCAAAAACAGGATTCTGCGACAGGGCAGAAAGCGGCAGCAGCCGGTAACGCGACTTAGCCATTTAAAAGATCTTAATTGTTTTTGTGGACTGATTTACGGTAACTGATCCAGCATGAAAAAATTCCAATTTCAATTTGAATCTGTACTCAAAATGCGACGTCACAAGCGAAGCTTATGTCGTCAGATGTTAGGAGAGATTCTGCAGACGGATCAACGATTAGTGCAGCAGAAACAGAACCTGGAGCTGTTACGACAGGAACAGTTTCAGGAAATACGATTACGTCAGGCGAAAGGTGTTGTGGATATCGATGGGGCTGCCAGTTTGAGGTACTATGCCGGGCAGTTACAAACACAGATTCAGAATGTTATGGCTAATCGTAAAATTGTAGAAAAACAGATAACCGTTTGCAGGCAGACGCTCGCACGGGCTGAGCAGGAAGTCAAAGCGATGGAAAAACTGTCAGACAAACACCGCGATCAGTTTCTCTATGTGCAAAACAGGAAAGAAGCATTCGATCTTGAAGAAACCTGGTCTGCGACTCAACAAACGGGAGTTGCAAGATGATCCGTTCCGTAGCCATTATGATCAGCGTCTTTTGTGTGGCGACCATTATTTCAGAACTGCTGGGGCTTAGTTTCTTGTGGTTCAGAGGATCCCTCAATGCGGATTCCATTAAAGATATTCGGATGATTGTTACTGGTCAGTCTTTGGATGATGTGGAACTGGTTGAAGAAGAGACGACGTTGCCTTCGCGCGACGAGATCTCGCTGACCCGCGCAACGCGCATTCTGGAATTGGCATCGCGCGAAGATGAAATTGACATGCTGAAAAGTTCCATCACGCAGTCTTCAGATTCTCTGAAAAAGGATCGCCTCGCTTTTGAGCAGGCGAAACAAACGTTTGAAGCGGATTTGAAATTACTTACAGAACAAAGTCAAAATACAGCCACTAAAAAAACGCAGAGTGTGCTGGTAGCGCTGCCTCCGGGCGATGCCGTGCAATATCTGATGCAGCCTTCCATCGAGGAAAATATTGAACTTTTAAAAGGTATGGATGGAAAGTTCATTGCCAAGATGTTGAAAGAATTTCTGGTGGCAGCTGATCCTCTGGTCATAAAAAGGGGAAAAGAGGTCTTCAAGGAAATCTCTCAGGACGAACCGTTCCGCAGCCTTTCGGAAGAGATGGTCGATAAGCTTTCGGAAAACAATTGAGGTTTTCCACGCACGCCTAATACATATTTTCGCTAAAATTGGTCTATTTTACGTATTCTTACGTGATGTCTCAGTGCCGATTCTGACGAATATGATAGTGGTGAAACAGTTGAAACCAACGGTGTTCTTTACTGCGCTGTTTTATAAGAGCACGTAAGTCGACTGACTACGAAATCATATTCTAACCTGAGGTAATGAGAAATGTCTGATTCTCACAAGA
>NZ_CALFPF010000502.1 GCF_937919775.1 uncultured Gimesia sp. | reverse complement strand
CTGGGAAACTGCTCGACATTGCCCCGTGTACAGATATAATGAAACCATGAGCCATTACCAATTATGCCTTCCCAGCTCCTGCCTGTTCAGCTTCCTGTTATCTCTCTTTTTTGCGGGATGTGAACGTAGCGAACAAGCTCCTGTTTCCAAAGCAGGTGATGCGCTACCGGTCTTGAATGTCGAGACTCTGGAAGTCGCAGAACAGAGCTGGCCACGCATTGTGCGGAGCCAGGGGAGTTTGTTTCCTAATGATGAAGCAACATTGGGAATTAAGGTAGAGGGACGCGTTTTTGAAGTCCACGTCGATCTGGGAGATATCGTAAAGCCCGGTGATCCGTTAGTGACAGTCTTTCAAGATGACTTCAAGCTACGAGTTAAACAGGCGGAGGCTCAACTGGCTCAGGCCCGCTCGGCTGTGGGACTGAAGCCCGGTGATTCTGTTGATAAACTGGTTCCGGAAAATTCCCCGCCTGCGAAAGAACAACGGGCAGAGTGGGACGAAGCCATTGCCAATCTGGATCGCGCCCGTGTACTTTACAAGCAAAAAGTGATGGGACAGGCTGAATACGATCAGATCGTGTCGTTCGAACGAGTGGCAGCCGCCCGTTACGATTCGTCGTTAAACGGGGTGCGTGAAAAAATGGCGCACATCACCGTGCAGCAGACACTGCTGGATTTAGCCCGGGAAGATTTGAATAACACGATTCTGAAAGCTTCCTACACGGCGGTGGTACAGAAACGACTGGTGGCCCCCGGGAGCTATATCAAAATGGGGGACCCGCTGCTGGTGCTGGTGCAAATCGATCAGCTTCGTTACCGGGGCACGGTTCCCGAGCGTTTGTCGAGTCTGTTGAAAGTCGGACAACCGGTAGAGTTGGAAATTGAATCACTGACACCGAAACAGTCAACGGTAACGCGTATCAGTCCCTTTCTGGATCAGATGAGTCGTTCGTTGTTGTTTGAAGCGGTTGTGGATAATTCACAGCACGCGTTACGAGCCGGGTTGTTTGCTGAAGGGCAAATCATTATCGACCCGGATCAGAAGGCAATCGTGGTTCCGATGTCAGCTGTTGTGCAGTTTGCGGGAACCGAAAAAGTCTGGAAAGTCGTTGATGGCAAAGTGAAGATACAGGAAGTATTGCTGGGAGAACAGCGAGGCGAGCAAATTCGTATCTTAGAAGGCCTGCAGCCGGGAGATCGCATTTTAAGTAATGCCCGGGAAGGACGCCCCGGAATTCTGGCAGATTCGAAATCAATGCCGACCAAAGAACAGAAAACGCAAATATGAGTTCGTCCGAAAAATGAATGAGATGATTTGAATCCACATCAAATCTACATGAAAGCAGGCGGCTTTTTCAAACAGTGATTTATCAGAGGAAAATCGAGTTTTGCCCTCGCATAAAGGGATCAGACGTTGTACTGGCTGGCAGAAATCTGTGTCAAGAGGCCTGTGTTTGCATTAATGCTGATTATGGCGTTGGTGGTGGCGGGTGTCGTTGCGTTTCCAGAACTGGGAGTGGATCGATTTCCCAATATGGATATGCCTTCGATTTACATCCGTACCAACTATCCTGGTGCTGCGTCGCAGGAAGTGGAGTCAGAGGTCAGCGCGGTCATTGAGGATGCGGTTGCAACCGTAGCCGGGATTGACGAACTGCGGTCCATTTCGCGTGATGGCCGTTCGTTTGTGATTATTACATTCAATTTGAATC
>NZ_CALFPF010000501.1 GCF_937919775.1 uncultured Gimesia sp. | reverse complement strand
AAGACAAATCGACTTAGCATGTCCGATGTGCAGATAACCATTCGGCTCGGGGGGAAACGTGTATGGACGCGTCCGGCATGTTTGCCCGTGCGATTATCTTCCTGAATGATCGTTCGTATAAAATCGGTTGGCGTTTTCTCTTCGGGAGTTGACATCCCTTACTCCTTAAATGATTTCATCAATCACAGGATCAGCCTGTTTCAAATTTATCGTTTTTTTACTCACTCTGACTCAAGGTTATCGCACGTTCAATTCGTTTGACGCAACTTTCTTTCCCCAAAATTGCCAGACAATCAAACATGCCAATTCCCGTCCCTTTTCCGCTGACGGCGGCCCGCAGGGCGTGAATGATCTGCCCCATGCCGATCCCTTCCGCTTCCACAAAATCGTGCAGGAGTTTGTCTAACGCTTCCGCATGAAAATCGTCAGCATTCGCTAACCGGTTTTTGATTTTTTCCAGTAGAGGCACTGCTTCTTCCGAATTTTGAATTCGTTTTTTGAAGTTTTTTTCGTCATATTCTAGTTGATCGTCGGCCACGAAAAACTCATCAAAGTCCAGAATATCGCTGGCCACTTTTAACCGGTCTTCCATGCCGACGATGACCTGACTGATGCGCTGTCTCGTTGCCGGATCGCCTGCATCCTTGACCAAGCCTGCTTTCTGCAGATACGGACTGCAATGCGCCACTTTTTCTTCCAGCGACAATTGATTCATCCAATGTGACTGAAAACTGAGCAGTTTATCCGGATCAAGCCCCGCAGCAGATTTGACAATCCGATCCAGAGTAAAGTTCTCTACGATCTTGTCCAGCGACATGATTTCCGTCTTATCATCCAAAGACCAACCCAGTCGAGCCAAAGCATTTAAGATCGCTTCCGGAAGATAGCCGATTTTTTCGTAATATTCGACCATCACCGGATCCAGGCCTCCCGCGTTTTCCAGGCCAATTCGTGGAAAGACGGCTTCTGCCTTGTCGAACATTTTTTTGAACTGAGGGCTCTTGCGATATTTATCGAGTTTGCGTTTGCTCAGTTTTTCTTTTCCGCCGGGAGCCGCTACAAACGGAATGTGGGCAAAAACAGGCAAATCATAACCGAGCGCCTGAAAGATCAAGACCTGCACGGGAGTATTCGAAAGATGTTCTTCCGCCCGGATCACATGTGTGATCTTCATTTGTGCGTCGTCGATCACTGTCGCCAGATTGTACAGAGGCGTGCCATTACCTCGCAGGATCACGGGATCGGGCATCAGTCCGGCGTCAAATTCTACATGGCCGCGAACCGCATCATCGATTTGAATTTTCTGATCGCGGGGAACCAGCAGGCGTACGACTGAGGGGCGGCCTTCTGCCTCGTATTGTTCTTTTTCACTCTCTGTCAGTTCCAGTGAGCGACGGAGATTCAGATAGTTCCGCTTTTCATTCTGTGCCGCTTCGCGATCGGCCTGAATCTCTTCGGGTGTTTCATAACAGCGGTAGGCTTTTCCTTCTGCCAGCAACTGGTCAACCGCTGCCCGGTAGAGGTCATTTCGCTCGGATTGAAAGTAAGGGCCATATTCTCCCTCGACTTCAGGACCCTCATCCCAGTTCAAACCCAGCCATTTGAACGCCTGTAGAATCGGCCCAAGGGCTTCAGACAGGTTACGTTCCTGATCAGTATCATCAATGCGGAGTATAAACTGCCCCCCATTGTGCCGCGCCCAAAGCCAATTGAATAAAGCGGTACGCATGCCGCCAATGTGCATGTAGCCTGTTGGACTGGGGGCAAAACGGGTACGGACGGTACTCATAAACGGGCTCTTATTATTTCTCGTTAAACTGCCGGAATGGAAGAATTTCTGCTGGATGAATCATGCCACACAAGAAAGCTTCGCACAGCAGACCTGATTCGGACGACCGATCATAAAAGACCTGCACTCATTCGACAAGTATATTTAAAGCTACAACTTAGCGCAATTTCGCCTTTTCTCCAGATTCCGGACCTGTGGACCGGTCTTGACGCTTCTCCCCACTCGACCTAGCATTTCTGCATGAAACGTTTTCTGCTGTTCCTCTTAATAATGCTGCTTCTCCTGGGAGGAGTTGCCGGAGGGCTGTATTGGTCTTCCGCCCAGGTGCCTGAATTTTATCAGGAAGCACTTCAGGTACAATTACAGCCGGAAGTCCGGCAGGAAGAGGCCAAAGAGTTTGTCCAGCGTTCGATGCAACTGGTGAACGATGTGCGGAACCACGAACCGCTCTGGTCTCAGGAATTCAGCGAACAACAGGTTAACGCCTGGCTTGCCGAAGAATTACATCAGAAATACAACGACTGGGTGCCGGAAGGCATTTCTGATCCACGGGTCAAGTTTGAAAAAAATCAGGTGGAACTGGGATTTCATCTGACTTTGAAAAAATGGTCCGGCATCATCAGCCTGAAATTCAAACCCTGGCTGAAGGAGAAAAACATCCTCGTCCTGGAACTGGAAAATGCCCGGGCCGGCATGTTGCCCATACCGATCGACGAAGCCATCACTGATCTGATCCAGGAAGCGCGGAAAGATGGCTGGTATATCGAATGGGGACAAACGGACGGCAACGACGCCTTGATTGTGTATCTGGATCGTGGAAAACCAGAACTTCCCGACTTGACGGCTCTGGCTGTAGAACCGGGCCTGTTTCGCATCGCCGGCAAGGCCGAGGTCAAAAAACCGTAACCGAGGGAATCTCGATCACTGCAAACTGTTTAAAAGAAAGCCGTGTAATTCAGACTCCACTGGTTTTCCTCATCCATTTTTTTGAGCGTCACTCGTCCCGCCAGTTCTTCCCCTGTCAGCAACGCCACAATCAAACCATCGTTCAATTCCAGAAGCGAAAGTGAACCATGGTCCCACCGGCTGACTTCTCCCCTATTATCACTGACTGGTCCTTCGTATTCCAGATAAACCAGTCGATGATCGGGTAATGCTTGGACGACCAGATCAATCGACGATTCATCGGAGGCAGGATCGATCTCCGGGGGTGCAGGCAGACGCCAGGTTTTGAGCGTACCTGCATGTTCCAGCATCAAATCCCAATGCAGCTCGGGAAAATCGTGACGTAGAATAACATACCGTTGCATCAAATCGCTCTTTTCGAAATTGTCTGGTTGATGAGTTGATCCCAGGATTGAAAATAACGGGAAACAGAAAATCGCTCTGTTACCTGCAGACTATTAATCGCTAATTCTTTACGTATATTTTCATCCTGCATGCATTCCCGCATACTCCTGGTTAATTCACTCAAACTTCCAGCAGGCACAAGCAAGACCAGCAGGCCCTCGCGTGCGATGTCAGCCGGACCGCTCTCACAATCAAAGCTGATACACGCCAAGCCGCGGGACATCGCCTGCAGCAATGCGTTCGGAAACCCTTCATAACGTGAGGAAAGCACGAATAAATCTCCCTGATCCAAAATCAACTCCGGATCAGCGACCCAGCCTGCGAGTTCAATCTGCCCTTCTAAGCCGCGCTCGTTGATAGTTGACTGCAGCGATTCGCGTAATGGCCCCTCTCCCAAGATCCGCAATTTCCACTCCGGAAATTCGTGGGCCAGTCCAGAAAAAGCATCGATAAGTAAATCGAAGCCCTTCTCATGGGAGAGTCGTCCCATCCCGAATATCACATGTGATGGCGGCCGATCAAGTATGATCTGTTCCGTGACAACAGGCACGTCTGATGAACGCGGCACAGGCACCGCATTCGGAATGACTTCAATCGGCGTCGTTTTCAACCACTGTCTGCAGAAATCTGCAACCCCCTGCGTCTGCACCACTAAAGCAGTCGCCCGCGGATAGGTTCGGCTCCGCAAAAAAGACCACAAACGCCCGATCGGGTGATGCCGCGGATCGGAGCGTTCCGAGATCAGAACGGGCCAATGCGAGTTGCGCGACGCCAACAGTGTCAAAACATTCATCCGGTCGGTAAGGCTGATCACGACATCCGGCTCTGATTGCACAATCGCTGCCCGTAATTTCTTGACTCTGTGCCAGTTATTCGAAACCGCTTGTAACAGATTGTTTGAGTCCTGCATGAGTCCCAGCGCGTGCCGCTGTACGGTTTCTGCAAGAGTAAAGGTATCCGTCTCAGTAGAATCCAGAGTGATGAGTGTAACCGCGTCTCCCTCGTCTGCCCAATAATTGGCCATCATCGCTGCGACCCCTTCAGCACCGCCAAGACTGAGGGAAGGAACCGTAATCGTCAGTCGTCGAGACAAGGAACCAAGGCCTTCATGTAAGCTATTGCCAGGATATGAGATACAGCAGAGAACTCTCTCTGCAATCCGATCAGAATTAAGACTATCGCATCAGACAAAGATCAGCAAGTGGAGACCCATTTAGTCT
>NZ_CALFPF010000500.1 GCF_937919775.1 uncultured Gimesia sp. | reverse complement strand
GTCGATCGAGTGCAAGAGAGACGAATGTCCGCGTTGCGGCAGGCGTTGTGGCCAAGAAAATTCTGGAAGCCGCTTTTGGCGGACGTGTGATAGGATACGTGACTCAAGTCGGCCACTTGCAGGCACAGATTACTGATCCGACTACGATTACCGCTGATCAGGTCGAGAAATTTTCGGATGGCACTATGAATCCGGTGCGCTGTCCCGATCATGATGTGGCCCACCAGATGATTGAATTCATCAATGAAGTACGCAAGGAGGGGGATTCAATTGGTGGTGTGGCGGAAATTGTGGCCATCAATGTTCCGGCTGGATTGGGAGAGCCGGTTTTCGATAAATTGAAAGCCGATATCGCCAAAGCCTTATTCAGCATTCCCGCAGTTTTGGGTGTCGAATATGGTTCGGGCTTCGCCTGTGCGACCATGCGGGGCAGTCAGAATAATGATCACTTCATCGCCGCTGAGGATTCAGAAGAAGATGCTCCGGTGATTACGACCGACACGAATCGACATGGCGGAAATCTGGGCGGCATTTCAACAGGGCAGCCCCTGGTATTTCGCGCTGCAGTCAAACCGACGAGCAGCCTGCTGATTGAACAGCCGACGGTGACTAACCAGGGCGAGCCAACAACCATCAGAACCAAGGGACGACACGATCCCTGCCTCTTGCCTCGTTTTGTCCCGATTGCTGAAGCGATGATCGCGATCACATTGGCCGATCACTGGCTCCGCTGGCGATCTCAGTGTGCAGCGGCTCCTGATCGAACTCACAACGTTTGAAGAGAGTGACCTGTCATGGCCTGGATACAAAAGCAGATTCGTCTGCCTGCTTTGAGACGTGGTTTTCATATCATAACGCGTGAAGTGCTAAGCGAAGTTCCGGAGTTGTCGCAGATCAATGTAGGCATCATGCATGTATTTATCATGCATACTTCGGCTTCGCTTTCGATCAATGAAAACGCCGACCCTGATGTTCCCGTTGATCTGGAGATGGCATTTAACAGGATTGCCCCTGAATCGCTGCCTTATGTGCATACCTGCGAAGGCCCCGATGATATGCCCGCCCATGTCAAAGCGTCTATGATCGGGAATTCACTTTCGATTCCCATCAGCCGTGGTCAACTCTGCCTGGGCACCTGGCAGGGCATTTACCTCTGCGAGCATCGCAATCACGCCGGCGGGCGCCGGTTGGTAGTCACCATTCAGGGCGAGTAGCCGCATTTGTCTCGTTTCGGTTAACTGTCTTTCGCACCAATACAATACAGGTGCTTATCGGAACGGATAAAGATTTGACCGCCGCTGATCGCGGGAGTGGCACTGAAGTCTTCATTATCATCAGTCAGACGATTCACCGAGACGGGTTCCAGTTTATCACTGGCCTTGATCACATGAGTTTCACCAGACCGGGAAGTAAAATAAATTTTCCCATCCGCGATTACGGGTGAGGAATAGTCGCTGCCACGAAATCCGCCCCCGCCTCTACCTTGACGTCCGCCAAAGCGATTCCCCGGTTCTTCTTCACTCTGATCTGACGCGACAGCATTTCCGGAATCCAGGCGACCACGGAAGAGGCGTTCTCCCGTTTTGGCATCAATGCAGTTGGCAACTCCGTTGGCGAAGAAGTAAATCCGATCCTGATACATCACCGGCGTTTCAATTCGATTGGAATCGCGGCCCGACCAGACGACGTGCGACTTGGTGACGTCGCCTTTGCCGTCAGCACGCACGGCGATCGATCCGCCGCCTCGTCCTTCAATTCCATAAATCACACCGTTAGAGGCAATCACACTTGAGCAATACGTCTCAGTAGGCAGCGCTTCACAAAACCAGCGCAATTTGCCGTTGTCTGGATTAAGACTCCAGATTTCATAAGGAACGCCGATGACCAGGTCGGTTCGCTTGTCATCAATGGGAACTAAAATCGGTGTTCCCCAGGTGGAATTGAAACCGGATGACTCCTGACGCCAGACCTCTTTGCCGGTCTCTTTATTCAGAGCAACAATCGCTTCGCTTTCCGCGGTGGCAGTGACGATTAAGAGATCCTTATATAAAATGGGGCTCGATGAAGAACCCCATCTGCGTGGATCCAACTCGTCTCCTACGATGGTCTGCCAAAGCTGGTTGCCTTCGAGATCGTAAGCAAGTGCTCCCGACTTTCCATAATAAACATACACCCGCTTGCCATCGGAAGTGGGTGTATGTGAAGCATAACCGTGTTCGGCAAACATGCCTGTGTAAACATCTTCGGGCAGAACTGGGTCTACCGTTTTATCCCACAGGATTTTTCCCGACTTGCGATCCAGGCAGACTAAATGCCGTCTGAGATCTTTTTGATCGCCGGGATCATTCCGATTCATCCCGTAACCCGACCAGCAGGTGACAAAGACTTTATCACCGACGATGATCGGGCTGGATGAACCATGACCTGGCAGAGCCACTTTCCATTTCAGGTTTTTCTGAGCACTCCATTCAGCAGGCGTGGCCTGTTTTTCGTCAGAAACCCCCGAACCATTTGGCCCCCGAAACCGCATCCAGTCTGCGTGAACGCTTGAGGAAACCAGTATCAACAAGGCGAACACAGCAATTTTGAGGTACATAACGACGTCCCTGAAAACGAGATGAGTTAAAGAGCCAAATGGGTTTTAGGTAAAAAATTAGTTATCGGATTCAGGACGCTTTGGGCGATCTTTGTTGTCTGAATCACGATTTCCACGATCTCTGCCTCCGGAACGACCGCGTGAGTTAAACTGCTCTGCCATTTTAGTTAACTCTGCTTTATCAAGTTCCTTGTCTTTGTTGGTATCAATCCGATCAAACATGGCCTGCATCCGCTCAGGAAGTTCTTCCTTTGTCAGTTTGCCATCTTTGTTTTTATCGTTAACCATCATCCGTTCGACGAAGTCCCCGCCACCGTCTCCATCACGTCTGCCGAAACCGCCGGGGCCACCAGGACCACGACCACCGTCACGTCCGCCGAATTCAGGACGCAATTCGTCTTCCGTCAGTTTGCCATTTTTGTCTTTATCCAGTTTTTGAAGAGCAACCGTTGCGTTTTCCATTTCTTCTTTGGAAATTTCGCCGTCTTTATTGGCATCTAATGCCACAATGATCGGCAGCATCATCATAAAATTGGGACGACCGCCTCCGCCTGGGCCTCTTCCTTCGCGTGGGGGACCACCTTCACGATCACCGCCGCGCTCTCTCCGTTCGGGTCGGTCTCCCTGGTCGCCTTTTTCAGGGGGCTGAGCAGTAACAAGTGTAGTTGCACAGACTGCGAGCAGAGTTGTGCCAACTGAAAGAAGATGAGTCAATCGCATCTGAAGATCTCCGGAAAGGTAGTTTTGAAATGGTAAGTGTATGTAAATAATCGATTTACATTTTTGTTCTTGTTCAATGAAAAGGTTACCGTCAACGCCCTGGTTTGAATCAGCAAAAACACATCGATTGACGCTGATTCAATCGTTTTGATAATGAAGTACCTCTCTCATGTTTTAAGTTACAAAGATCAAACACGGCAAACGAGGAAATGTTTCGAAAAACTCACCAAACTGGAAAAATTTCTGAAACCATGAATTTCGCATTAAAGACTTCAAATTAAACTGCAAATGCAGTCTTAAATAAAAAACGCTCGCAGAAAACTGCGAGCGTTTCATTCAAATGAAAATATTTCGTAACCATCCGGTTATTTGAAAGCGGTTACTCCGGGCATCGCGACAGGAGGAACGGGCAGCGGGCCCCATTCATAGCTGGCCGGCGTCAAATCTTCTGTGGAATTCATGGCCATTTCCCAGGTAATCGATTTACCCGTGTAAGCGGCCATGCGGCCCATAATGGCAAGCATGGTGCTCTTGGTCATGTAATCACCGTTGTTAATGGGATTGCCCGAACGGATGCTTTTGAAAAATTCATTGTGTTCGACCTGATACATGTTTTCGCCTTTATCCCGGAGTTCCCAGGTCTTTTTCCCCTGAGGATCGAAAATCCGATGTTTGAAGACGTCGACGTGTCCTTTGGTTCCATAAACATGATCAGAGACATCGACGGCACAACCATCCTGCTGCCGACAACGGCTGAAGCCTTTCACGCCATTCGCATATTCATAAACAATCGCAAAGTGATCATAGATGTGGCCATAATCTTTACCGGTTCGGGTCTGGCGGCCACCGGTCCCACTGCAGGATATCGGGGGTTCGTCTTTCATTGTCCAGGCCATTTTATCCAGGCTGTGAACGTGCTGTTCGGTATTGAAATCACCAGAAAGCCAAGTGAAATACAGCCAGTTTCGCATCTGCCATTCCATATCACTCCATTCCGGCTCGCGTTTAAACATCCACAAACCGCGGGTGTTATAGCTGCACTGAATCGTCATCACGTCGCCGACTGCCCCGTCGTGGATTTGCTTGAACGTTTCCCGCATTCCATTGTGATAACGCCAGCAGAGACCCGAGACGATGGAGAGATTTTTTTCTTTGGCCAACTGGCAGGTTTCCAGAATGGAACGAACACCAGGTGCATCAACGGCGACCGGCTTTTCGGCGAACACATGTTTGCCTGCTTCGATGGCAGCCCGCAGTTGCATCGGACGAAAGTGAGGCGGGGTGGTTAACAGGACCACATCCACGGAGTCAATCACTTTCTGGTAGGCGTCGAAGCCCACAAATTTATGGTCGGCATCGACCTGCACCTGTTCCGCAACAGGATTCTTTTTCAAGTTATTATAGCTTGAGTCAAGATGGTCATAAAATGTATCGCCCATCGCCACAAGCTTGGCATTGGGGTCGGCTGCCAGCGCTTGAGCAGCGGCTCCGGTTCCCCGTCCTCCACAACCTACCAGACCAACGCGAAGGACATCGGTTCCGCCTGCAAACAGACCGGCCTGCAATGCAGACGCCTGTGGTGTTCCTGCAAAAACGGTACTGGAAAAAGTAGAAGCCGCAGCAACCGCCGCCGATCCGGTTTTGATAAATTCACGACGCGTTGTCGATGAAGGAATCTGAGATTGCCTGTTATTCATAAGAGAGTCCTGAGTTAATTAGTTTCATTGACAAATTGAATCCTTAGGATACCACAGACAGGAGACTGTTTTCGAGGTAAAAAAGGAATCTACTGGCAGGTTTTTTGAAGAGAATTTGGACTTATGGGCAGGTAATTGAGAATTCTAACTACGTTGTGAGAGGGCGTCGATGTGTTCTCGACCAAAGCGTTGCAGACTGGCTGTTCCCAGATTGACGTAATGCTGCCAGGTTGCCTTGAGTCGTTCTTGTTGCGGTTCGGTGAGGACCTTGATCTGCCGCGCAGGACAGCCGGCCCAGAGTGTATTCGGGGGAACGTGAATTCCCTCGCGAACCAGAGCCCCTGCAGCGATTAAAGCACCTCTGCCAATCACACAGCGACTGAGAACGGTAGCACCGATGGCGATCATGGCGTCGTCTTCAACGATCGAACCATGCACGATGGCAGAATGTCCCAAGGTCACCCGGTTTCCCAGAATGCAGGGATGTTCATAATCGGTATGTAAAATCGAGCCGTCCTGCACATTGGTCTCTTCGCCCACCTCGATGTATTCTAAATCGCCTCGCAATACGCACTGATGCCAAATCGAACTGCGGGCCTTCAGACGCACTCTGCCTGTGACGATGGCATCGGGAGTCACCCAGGCAGTGGAATCAATGATGGGAATAGAATGCAGGGCTTCCCAGTCGCAGTCCACGTCCGGGTAAGGTAAAGCCGGAGGGGTGGGAATCGAAGCTGAGACGAGGGGCCATTTCTGTGAAGAATCTCTTTTATCCATTTGATTCGACCTGCTGCTGATTTGCCTGCGGTGTTGATGGTTCAATCAATGTACTATTCGGAATGGTCGGCTTCTTTTTTTCCATCAGGAACAGACCACCAATGGTAAGCGCCGTCCCACTCAACAACCACACTGTTAATTCTTCACCAAAACAAAGCACACCAGCAAATGCGGCCATCGCTGTTTGGGATGCGTTCAATAAATTAACGCGGGTAACCGTCAGATGCTGCATTGAGGCGCCGATGGCGAAGAAGGCGATGGCGTTCATAATTCCTGCCACTAACATCACCAGGTATTGCCAGGCCGTCGTTTCCCAAAAGATCGAAAAGCCAAGTCGATAAACGGCGACGCCTGTTAAACAGATCAGGCCGGTCGTGCTGATTAAAACCAGAGTGGCCGAGATAGAAAGTTCACTTCGGACTGAGCCGCGAATGACAGCGCCGCCGGTACCATATGCGCAGCCCGCGAAACAGGCAACGAA
>NZ_CALFPF010000499.1 GCF_937919775.1 uncultured Gimesia sp. | reverse complement strand
ACGGTCAAACCTGATATGGCTCTGGTCGAAGCTTCCAAGATTCTGCGAAAGCACCTCAATCCCTTTATTACCTATCGGGAGCCAGGTCCGGAAATGCCACCGGAAGGCGGACTCAAGGGAATGCTGGATACGACCGGTTATGCTCCGATCGATCTGGAACTGGAAGAAAAACTGAATCAGAGTCTGGCCGAACTGAACCTTTCAGTACGTGCTACCAACTGCCTCGAATCCGAGGGCATCAATACCGTCCGTGATCTGGTTGGTAAGTCAGAAGATCATTTGTTACATGTGCGTAATTTCGGGGAAACCACTTTGGTGGAAGTTCGCGAAAGACTGAGTCAGATTGGTCTGCGGCTGGGAATGAAAATTCCTAATTCCTCAACGCAAACGCGTTAATCTTGATTGATTTCCGCGCTGTCAGAATAAAACCAACGAGTATTTTTACTCTTAGCAATCAGAAGAATTCAGAGTTAAGTCATGCGACATAGAATGAGAGGCCGGAAATTAGGCCGCAACGCATCACACCGTAAGGCCATGTTCAAAAATATGGCCGTGAGCCTCATTAAGACGGTCAGGATCGATGAGGATGCAGAAAATGCACCGAAGATCCCCGGGCGGATTACTACGACTGTTCCCAAGGCCAAGGAACTTCGTCCGTTCATGGAAAAGCTGATCACCATTGCGAAAAAAGCCAAGCCGCACACGGAAAATGCCGCTCAGTTCGGCACAACCGCTGAAAAAAATACGAGCGAGTGGAAAGCCTGGCGTGAGTCTGAGCAGTGGAACCAATGGAATCAGGCCATGGCTCCCTCTTTGAGTTATCGAAGACGGGCGTTTGCTGAACTGCGTGATAACGACGCGGTCGATATCCTCTTCAACGAACTTGCCGATCGATTCGAAGAACGTACCGGTGGTTATACCCGCATTGTCCGATTGGCCACCGTTCGTCTGGGTGATGCCGGCGCACAGGCAATTATCGAGTTTGTCGGCGAGCGTGATCGCGTGAAACCGAAGAAACGCAGTGCCACACTCGAACCAACTTCCGCAGCAGGCACCAAAGCAGAAGTCGCTGAGCAACCTGCAGAAAGCGAAGTCGCAGAATCTCAAGTGGAAGCAACTGACGCAGGGGAAACGGAAGCAGAAGAAAAAGAGGGTTAAGCCTGCGGGTTTAATTCGGGCTATCCTGAATCAGGTGTTCCCGCTAATATTTACAAGCTAAGAGTATTTCAACAGATCGAAAATACTCTTAGCTTTTTTTACGCCTTGTGGCGATGTCTTAAATCACGAAGCCACACACTGAGTTGGAACAGAGAGACGTTAAGAAACCAGGATACAGGCTGGCACAGTATGTCAACGAACAAGCCCTTTAACTTCAGTCACGCGATGTACCATCTGTGCCGTGATATTTCGCGACGACTGCCGGAATTCCAGCATGTGGACATGGACCGGATCGCTGTCGCCTTCGCGCAAGCCCGCCGCAATGTGCCTCATGGCATGCAGGCAAAGTTAACGCCGCTGCGTTTCGAAAAAGGCTCACTGCATACGGCGCGTTACGGCCGCAAATGGACCGTCCAGCGAATCTATCAGGATCAGCGGGAAATGTTGTATATCCTGACATTCTACCTGCCTCGTTTTCTGAATCATTCCCTCCAGGAAAAACTGATCACCGTCGTGCACGAACTGTATCACATCAGTCCCGAGTTTGACGGCGACATTCGCCGCCTCGAAGGCCACTACCATGTGCACTCACACAGCCAGAAAGAATATGACGCGCATATGGCTGTGCTGGTCGACCGATATTTGAAGATGAACCCGCCTGCAGAACTCTTTTCATTTCTGAAGTGCCGTTTCTCCACTTTGCAGAAAAAACATGGTGGCGTCGTAGGTCTGCAGGTGCCGATCCCGAAACTGATCCCCGTCGATGAATCACGCAGCGCTTGATGATCTCTCGGTTGTGATTCTGTTCAGATTCGCGTTTTTGTTACAGCTCATCCAAGTGAGCAAAAGTGATCCACTGGCGGAAAATGCAACTGACCGTGAAGTCGTCCGTTGACGCGCAGCAGTGAAGCAGGAGCCCGAGTCAACAACTCGCAAACGGAGTCATTTTGTGTTTCATCAGTATCAATGAGTGCCGGTTTACCTGAACAGCTCTGATTTGGTTCCGGACACCTTTGGGCAGATCCATGTAAAATGCTTGATACTTCATTCCGAGGTGTCTAGACTAAAAAGAGCGCCGCTGAGCCAGGGCGACACTCAATCGAAAGTCTGTTTTGTCATTAATTCCCTAAAGTTCTCCCTCCACTGAATTGATTCTTCGCGCCGGATGACGGTCGGATCTCCCAAACCTGTTCCATGAAATGTAGGCTGAACCATGCACCAGTTATACCGCAGCTTTTATGTTATCCTGTTTCTTACCAGTTGTGTCACCGGGATCACCCGTGCCGCTGACAAACCGTTTGCTGTGGAATCGAATCTGCGGGCCGGCGTTGCCAAAGTCGACATCACCCCTGCCGACGTAAACCAGCTGGAAGTCGTCGGGCATCGCCGTAAGGTGACCGGCGTGCGCGATCCCCTGCGGGCCGGTGTATTGGTACTGGATGACGGGCAGACCAAAGCAGCCATTGTCACGCTTGATTTGATTGGCGCATATAGCGAACTCGTGAAGCCGGCCCGTCAGCAGATCGAGCAGGCAACCGGTATCCCGGCGGCGAACATCATGGTGGCCGCCTCCCACAATCACTCCGGTCCCGGCTTTGATGCCGAATCAAAATGGGGGCAGGAACTGATTGAGAAGCTCACTGCAGCAGCAAAACAGGCGGCGTCGAACATGAGTCCTGTGACCGTCGGTTATGGGGAAGACCAAATCGGGTTCGGCATCAATCGACGAAAAGTGATCAACGGTCGGGCTGTGGTGCGGCTCAATGAAGAAGGGCCCAATGATCCGCGCGTCAAAGTACTGCGGTTCGATGACGGAAAATCGCTGACGCCTGTGGCGGTCATCATGCACGCAGTCTGTCATCCCTGCTTTTTCACCTGGGGTGATAAAGGCTCGATGCCTTACCCGAACGGTTATCCGAAGATGAGCGCCGACTTTCCCGGCGAAGCGCAGACGTTTGTAGAAATGTGCTACGGTAATCAGACCAGTTCGCTGTTTCTGCAGGGCTGCGCAGGGGACATTCGTCCGAATCTGCCCGGTTATCCGTATCGCTGTGCGGATGAAGCCGATATCCAGTGGGCGGGCCGGGATCTGGGCGGCGCCGTTGTGCGCACGCTGGCGCGGAGCGTGATCCGGGAACAGTTGGCCGGTCGTGCGAAACACTACCCGATCCGCGTCGCCAGCACTGTCGTCTCGTTGCCCGGCAAAGAGGGCCGCATTGATGCGGAACTGCAGGCGCTGAAGATCGGCCCGTATCTGTTACTGACCATGCCAGGCGAGCCGATGGTCGAATACGGATTGAAATTGGAGCAGGACATCGCCGATCGCGCGATTCCCATCATTGTGGGATATGCCAACGGAAACATCGGCTACATTGCCACAGCAGACGCCTATCAAGTTGGCGGCTACGAACCGAATACTTCAAAACTAACACCGGAAGCAGAAGCTATCATTCTGACCGAACTGAGTGAGCTTGCCGATCGTGTGATTGGTGATGTCTTCGAGTCGTTTTCCAAACACCCCAAGGATGTCAAAAAACGCGAAGAGGCAGAAAAGGCCCGTGTCAGCAAGCCGTGAGTGGTGCCTGCGTTTAAATTCAATTCGTATTCGGAGAGTGTTACTCTCTTGAAAGAAAGAAGTTCGCTTTCATGACCATGTTGAGATTTGTATTGATTTGTTGTCTTGCCGTTGTGTTCGTTTCTGTGAATGAAGTTTTCGCCGTCGATCCGGAAAAGAAAGAGGCTAAAGAACCCACACAGCGTCTCTATGATGAGGGTGTCCCTGAGTCCGGTTTTCTGACGCTGAAAACAGAAAACTATACCATTCCCCTGGATGCGGCCAGCGGTTGGACCATTGAGAAGATGTTTTATCGCGATCATCAGTTTGGTCTGAATAACGGCCATTATGGGACCGTGTTGAGGCCCAAAGGGGAACAGTGGTGGGGAACCGGACACAAAGAAGGGGGGCGCGAAGTTGTTCATCGCTGCCAACTGATCGTGGATGGTCGAGAAGTTCCCATCACCAAAACCGGGGAGACCCTTGCCGGGAAACGGATTGAATTCATCAAAGATTCAACGATCTGGAAGTTCAAAGTCCGTGCTAAGATCATTCTGACCAACACGGAGATTTTCGAGCAAACAGAAATGGAAGCCTTGGAAGATTGTGAGCTGGATTTACTCTATTATTTCATGCACTGCTTTCCCCCTTCCACGACAAAGTGGATAGCGCAACTGCCTAATGGCACGATTGAACAAGGGCCGTTGTCACATTCCCAGAAAATGGCGGTCACCAAAGACACGACCTGGGTGGCGCAATATGACGAGAAAGATCATCTCGGTCTGTTATGCTACACGCCGCGCGTCATCGCAGGTAATCAAAGTGCCAGTCACATCTGGGACCTCGATCGTTATCACAAATACTACCTGCGGCACAACAACGGACAGTCGTTCAAGAAAGGCGAAAAACTCGACTTCACCGTCTTGGTGAAAGCCGTTCCCCACGAAACCGGGGACTGGAACGCAACCAAAAAAGCAGCCGCGGAATTGATGAAACAGTTTCCGGTTAAGAAATAATGCTGTGCCGTTGATGCTGGCTGAGGAGAGAGAACGCGATCGCCCTCAGTGATCACCTGCCACAACTGGCGGTGTTTGGTGAGCAGAAATGAGTTCTTGCAGAGGTGCAGCCACTACTTGAGATAATCTTTCAACTTGAAGTGTACGAAGGGGCGTTGATAGGCTTCTTCCTGCTTCTCGGCGTAGGAGACCCAGAGTTCTAACGCGGTGGCGTCATACACCACGTCGAGAATGTTGCCCCCTTTGATGGGAATCTTACAGGCGATGTCGATCATTTCCGGGGCGCCGATTTTTCCATACACTTTTTGCAGCGGCTGAAACGCGCCGCGGCCTTCGTCCTGGTAGACCAGGTTTTTCATGACGGCAGGGGCCAGCTCATCTTTCGGGTCATTGTCTCCCCAGATTACGAGATCGGGCGCGTGGGCCAGCATCTTGACGGCGCGCAGATGGACGCCGTCGCCGACCACATAGTGATACTTTTTCATTCGTTTCGCATTTTTGAAAATGTCGATTGCCTGTTCCAGACCGTCGGCATCGTACATGACCTGCCGAAACAGCGTCGTGAAATGCACGCCATTTATATCGAACGGATACTCTTTCCCCGGAGAATCTCCCATTTCTGAAAGCACAATTCCCTTCGCATTCATTCCGGTGTTGGCGCCAATGAATCCTGCGAACGTAATATTCACATGAGGAATGCCCTCCTTGGGAATGTAGACCGTAATGCAGGGAAAGTCTTGCGCCCCTAACTCCATCGACCAGTCCAGGTTTCTCGTTTGATAGAGGTGTCCGTCCCTGGTGGCAGCACCCCAGGCGGCGATGCTGCTGCAGGAATAGTCCATCACCACAGGCATCGCATGCGCCCGCTGCAGCAGTTTCAACGACATGCCTGTCCCTTCCGCAAAGCCGCGCAGCTCTTCTTTAAAACGGGGGTCGGTATGAGGGGCGATCGATTTCCAGGCTGCATCGAGACTCGCATTCGAGCAACGTTCCGGTTCTGCAGTCTGCACTTTTTTCATCAGGGAGTGAACCATTTCCGTGGCGTCGGCTTTGATCAACTTCCCCTGCTGCTTTCCCATTTCATAAGGTGTGCCTTTCACCACGACAACGGGAATCTGATCTGCGCCTTGACCGATCGAGGTCAGATAACCTTCCGCCTGCAGAACTCCAGCGAGAGTGAACCAGGTGATAGTAAAAACGATGACAAGCTGACAGACTCGGATCATGCTGAAATTCCGGTTCAAGAGCGTGCTGGAAAAACGGTTCACAAAAGTAATGTCCACAGAAATTATTTCATCTCGATCAGGTAGGAACCCTCGATGATTTCCACACCTGCCGCGGTGATGATCGCCGCTTTGGGGGGCGCATCTTTTCGACCGCGGATCGCCGCGCAGCCGACCTCCCCGTCTTTGTTGATGGCGACGATCTTGTCGTTGAAGTCGACCTTGTCCGCGCCGCCGTTGATCTTCACGATCCGCTGGCACAATGCTTCACAGGCTTCGCGGGGAGTTTTTCCTGCCCGCATCTGTTCGACCACGAAAAAGCTGCCGCAGGTGCGCAGGATTTCTTCGCCTCGTCCCGTCGCGCCCGCTGCACCGACTTCGTTATCCACGTAGAGACCCGCGCCGATGATGGGAGAATCGCCGATCCGGCCGGGAAGCTTGCCGAACAGGCCCGAGGTCGTCGTGCATCCCGCGAGATCCCCCTTGGCGTCCAACGCCAGAATATTGATGGTGCCCGTCGGTCGCTTGTCCAGATTGTCATTCCCATCTTTGGGCGGCAGCCAGTCGTCCTTATCGCTCAGATTCTCCTTCCAGCGCAGCCACATCTTCCGCGATTTTTCCGTGAGCAGATTCTCTTCTTTAAATCCGTGTGCTCTGGCGAACTGTCGGGCGCCTTCTCCGACGAGGTGAATATGATCGGTACGTTCCATTACGAGTCGGGCCACGGAGGACGGCGTTTTAATATTTTCGAGCGCGCCCACGGAACCGCAATTGTGTGTCCTGCCATCCATGAAAGACGCGTCGAGCTGCACGACCCCGTTTTCGTTTGGAAGTCCGCCGTATCCCACGGACTGGTCTTCCGGATCGAGCTCGGTTACCTGCGCGGATTTCTCCACCGCATCGAGAATGTCGCCGCCCGCTTCGAGCACATTCCAGCCGGGGCGGAGTACCTTTTCAGCCCACTCTTCCCCGCGGCTGCACAGGATTAGAGGACGGCGGGTGGCGCGTTTCTCCTGCGCACGCGCCGACAACGTTGCGAACAGCGATAACGAGGCTCCCAGCCCCGCGACGTTTTTCATGAATTTTCTTCGGTTTGTCATGGACTGATTATAGAGCGGTTCATTTTGGGATTCCAAACAATTCCGGAGGCTTGATGTTTTTTAATAAAGCGGACCGGATATGAGATTTATGGAATTCTCAATTCGCTTCCCTTCATCAAGAGTTCCCGCTTCCAATGGCTTTTCTGGTGGGGGTACAAGTTCCTTCAATTCTGTGAGGGACATGTGATCGCCTGAAAAGTATTGAGAGATGAGTAAGGTGTCAAAACCAGGATTCGTTTCAGATGCGTATTACGGATCTGAAAAAGTTCCGGCCTTTAATCGTTTTTGATTGACGGTCGACCGTCGACTGTGTAGGCTGGGGGGATGAATATCAAACCTGCTGTCAAACCGAAAACCAAAGTTCCCTTTCGTAAGATTCAGAAGCAATCGGTCACGGAAGATGTCGAAAGTCAGTTGCGCGACGCGATTTTATCGGGTGCTCTGGCGCCCGGGGAATCGCTGGCGGAAGCCCGTCTCGGGGCAGAGCTGGGGGTCAGTCGGGCTTCAATTCGTCAGGCAAAATTTCAATTGATGAATGAAGGGCTGTTGGAATTTGATGATCGTGGCACGGCGACGGTTCGCGATCTGACGTTGTCGGATGCGCATGAGATCGTGGAGTTTCGACAGGTGCTCGAGCTGGCGGCGATCAGACTGGCTTGTACGCGTCTGACGGAGGAGACCGTTAAGGCTCTGGAAGAAAACATCCGTCAGACCGAACGGGAATCGAATCTGCTCAAACTGACGTTTCTCGATATCGCCTTTCATGAAGCGATCATCCACGCCTCCGGCAATTCGCGACTCGTCGCTGCATGGCGTGTGTTACGACCTCAGTTGGAGTTGTGGCTGGCGGGGGTGCACCGTCGGCATAGTGTGGTTACCGCGCGCACCTGTGAAGAGACCGTCGCCAGTCATAAATTATTACTCAAGGCTTTAAAAACAGGTGACCCGGATGTCGCGGGGCAGGCCATGTCGGAGCATACCTCTTCGTTACAGAACTGGCTTTCGCTGGAGGCGGAAGCAGAACAGGAAACTGCGGTTTGACTGCGCCTCACGTAGAGGGGCATTCCATCATTACCGAATCAGAAATGAAGCGATCCATGAGAAACGAAGTCTGTGCGACAAATGATGCCGGTCGTCTCGGTATGCGGAGTTTCTTGTCTGTCTGCGCCTGGCTGTTTACTTTTGGTTCCGTATTTCCGGTTTGTGAATCCACGTATGCGGATGACCGTGCAGCGCTCGCGTTATTCGAAAATGAAGTGCGGCCGTTGTTGATTGAACATTGTATTACCTGTCATGGGCCGCAGAAGTCGGAAGCCGGTCTCCGCCTGGACCAGGGCGCCACGATGCTCAAAGGGGGCGATACCGGTCCGGCGATCATTCCGGGTAAACCGGAAAGCAGTTTACTGATCAAGGCGCTCCACCATACCGATGGTCTGGAGATGCCGCCGGAGAAGCAGCTTGACGCCGGCAAAATCGCCGCAGTGACGCGCTGGGTCAAGGCGGGGGCAATCTGGCCGGAAGGGATAAAGCTCGGTAGCGGGCCCGAGTTGCGTGGCGGGCCGATTACCGAAAAAGAACGGCGTTTCTGGTCGTTCCAGCCGATCCAGGATCCTGCGCCGCCGACTGTCGAGGCGTCTTTACCGGTTTCCAATGACATTGACCGGTTTATTCACGCGAAGCTGATCAAGGAAGGTCTGACGATGCGCTCGGCTGCGGAGAAACGAACCCTGCTGCGCCGGGCAACGTTTGATCTGACGGGCTTGCCGCCGACGCAAGCGGAAATGCAGTCGTTTCTGAATGATGACTCGCCGCAAGCGTTTGCGAACGTTGTTGACCGTTTGCTGCAGAGCAGATCGTACGGAGAACGCTGGGGGCGACACTGGCTGGATGTGGTGCGTTATGCCGACACAGCCGGGGAGACCGCTGATTACCCGGCACCGCTGGCTTATCAATATCGCAACTGGGTGATTGACGCGATCAATCAGGATATGCCTTACGACGAATTTGTGCGTCAGCAGATCGCCGGCGATCTGCAGGCACGGCAGCTGCTCAAACCATCAGACAAACCGCTGTCGGCAGAGGATGAAGCGCGCTATCAAAAGATGCATGTCGCCACTGGTTTCATCGCCATCTCGCGACGGTTTGGATTTGATGTGGAGAATTATCACCATCTCACGATTCAGGATACGCTGGATACGGTCGGGCAAGCCGTGCTGGGGTTGTCGCTGGGTTGCGCCCGCTGTCACGATCACAAGTATGACCCGATTAATATGTCGGACTACTATGCCTGGTATGGGATTTTCAACAGCAGCCGTTATTCGTTTCCCGGTTCCGAGGAGAAGAAACGACCTTACGATACGTTCTCGGCGCTCTCCCCAAAATTAGAAGCGGAGAAGAAATCAAAGTTTGAGACTCAGCTGGCTGCGTATGAGAAGCAGGTCGTCGAAAAAACATCAGCGCTGAAAGAACTGGACGATCAGATCAGCGCAATTTTACCGTCGAATGAATTTTGTGGTTTTGAGAAAGAGCTGCTTGGCGGATCTCCCATGAAGCCTTACGGCTTCTTCGCTTCTGCGACGATTTCCGCATCAGCCCAAAGTCCCTACGCCAATGTATTTCCGGTAGGGACGCGGGGCATCGCTTTTCCCGGAGATACGCAAAATAATGCGATAGTTCGCACACTGCCGACGACTCACACGCCCGACACTGCGCCTGTGTTGTACTTCAATCTGGATTTTCGAAATACCGACAGGGCCGGCGAGGGCAATGGTGCATATCGTATCTATCTGGGGCAGGGGCCCGGTCATTCGGCGGCGGTCGAAATCGGAGTGAGTGCTACCACGTTCTTCGTCAAGAACGGGGGGCAATACGAGTCGCTGTGCGAGGTGAAACAGGGGCAGTGGTGTAATCTATGGATCAAATTAGATTTGCAGAAGAAAACCTATCATGGCGTGTTAACGGCCGCCGATCGTTCTGTTCCCTTTGAAGGCAAAAGTTTCACAGCGGGCTGGAGCGGCGTGATTGATACGACGTTTGTGGATAAGTACGGGCCGGGCTCGGGGACAACGCCGGCTCACGAAATTGATAATCTTTCCATCAGTGTGCAGCCACTGTTGCACGCTGAGCAATCGATCGAGAATGCTGAATCACTGGCGGCGGAAATACGTAAGCTGTCCGAAACATTGCAGCACCGCGGGGAACTGAAGCAGACTCTGGATAAGTTGACTGCAGCGCGGGATGTCTTCAAACAGGCTGGTCCTTTCTCAATTCAAGATCAGTATTATGGAGCCATTGACGGTGATCAACCGGCTGATGTGAAAATTCATCTTCGCGGAAATGAGACGAAGCTGGGAGAGGTCGCGGTACGACGAAATCTGGAGATCCTGGGTAGTGATCGGCTCCCGCCTGAATCCGGCAGCGGTCGTTTACAACTTGCGGAATGGCTGACGGCTGAGGGGAATCCGCTATTTGCGCGGGTGATGGTGAATCGCATCTGGCAGCAGCATTTCGGACGCGGTCTGGTGGGGAGCGAAAACGATTTTGGTAATCGAGGCGAGTTACCCACGCATCCGGAACTACTCGACTGGCTGGCGACGCGTTTTAAACAAAGCGGATGGTCGATCAAGGCGATGCATCGACTGATGATGAATAATGCCGCGTATCAGCAGTCGAGCGACTTTGATGCCGTGGCAGCCGAACGCGATCCGGACGCGCGTTTTCTGTGGCGTTTTAATCGTCGGCGCCTGAGTGCCGAAGAGATTCGAGATGCGATGCTGCTGGTGAGTGGAAATCTGGATTCAACGCCCGGCGGCGCGCATCCTTTTCCGCCGGTCGAAACCTGGGGGTTTTCACAGCACGCCCCGTTTTATGCCGTGTATCCGACGAACCGCCGTAGCGTTTATTTGATGCAGCAGCGACTGAAGCGGCATCCGTTTCTGGCCCTCTTTGACGGTGCGGACACGAATGTCAGTACCGCACGACGTGAATTGACCACCGTGCCCACGCAAGCCCTGTATCTGATGAACAGTCCGTTCGTGCATCAGCAGGCGGAACTGCTGGCCCGGAAACTGATCAATGAAGCCAGCGACCCGCGTGCCCGCGTGGAACTGGCCTGGCAGACGTCGATGGGCCGTGCGCCGACTGCGGATCAGTTCTCTGAAAATAGCGAGTTCATCAAAGGCTATACGGCGGCATTGGATGAGAGCGGGGTTGCTGTAGAGGCACGCGAGTTGATGGTGTGGAGCGCCTTCGCGAGAACACTGTTGACGCGTAATGAATTTTTGTTTGTTGATTAACGGACAGGGTTTTCATTTATGAAATCAAGTAGAAAGTGTGAGTCATGACGGGCGGGGCAGAAGACTGTTTGCGGAATGCATTACCGGCGCGGCGGGAATTCTTACAACGTTTTGCCGGCGGTTTCGGTGCGTTGGCGTTGAGTTCAATGCTGGCAGAGGAGACGTCAGCAGCGGAGACGACATCCAATCCGCTGGCGCCGAAGCAACCGCATCATCCGCCGCGGGCGAAACGTGTAATCTTCCTGTATATGACGGGGGGCGTTTCGCACGTGGATTCGTTCGATCATAAGCCGGCGCTGATCGCGAACCACGGCAAGAAAATTACCGTCGATAACTGGCAAGGGAAGGTCGGCGAATTTACCCGCTACCTCAAGAAACCCAATTGGGAGTTCCGACCGGGGGGCGAGAGCGGCGTGCAGATCAGTGATCTGTTCCCCCATGTTCGTGGTGTCGTCGACGACTTATGTGTGATTCGTTCAATGAAATCGGATCATACGAATCATTATGAAAGTACGCTGGGCATGCATTGCGGCTCGTGGACGTTCGCGCGGCCGAGTATCGGATCGTGGATCAGTTATGGTCTGGGAACCGTCAACCGGAACCTGCCTTCGTTCGTGGTGGTGGCACCGCAGGCACCATATGCGGGGGCACAAACCTGGGGGAGCGATTTTCTGCCAGGCTCGCATCAGGGAACACAAATGATTCCCGGCGATGATCCGATTCCCAACATCCGCCGTCAGGTGGCGACTTCGAAGTTACAGGAACTGGAACTGGAACACCTTGCCAAAGCAAACCGGGAGCATCTGGCGCAGCGTCCGGCTGACAACGCGCTGGAAGCAAGAATCCGTTCGTTCGAAACGGCGTTCGGTATGCAGCGCGAAGCACCCGAAGCGTTGGACCTGTCGGGGGAGACGGAAGCGACGTTGAAGATGTACGGGCTGTCTGCAGGGCAAAAAACGGGTTTTGGCTGGCAATGTCTGGTCGCACGCCGACTGGCCGAACGGGGCGTGCGGTTTATCGAACTGATTGACGTGGGTTCGTCGAATAACTGGGACGCGCATGGCGATATGGCAACGCATGCGCCGTTAGCAAAAAACGTGGATCAGCCAATCGCCGCCTTGATCATGGATCTCAAGCAACGGGGAATGCTGGATGACACGCTTGTTGTCTGGACTACGGAATTCGGACGGACCCCCTATCATGAAAAGGCCGATCATGCGGGGCGCGAACATCATCATCAGGTCTTTTCATCATGGCTCGCCGGCGGTGGCATCAAAGGGGGGATGGCTTACGGAGCCTCGGACGAATTGGGAATTGACGTGGGGCAAAACCGCGTGCATGTGCACGATTTTCATGCGACGATTCTGCATCAACTGGGGATCGATCACGAACGGCTCACGTTCCGGCATGCAGGCCGCGACTATCGGCTGACTGACGTGCACGGCAACGTGGTGCAGGAGATTATTGGGTGAGCCGCGAAAAACTGTTCGCAGGATTGCTTTTCAGGTACGCTTTTTTTCACCGTTGGGCAAGCCAACGGTGCCAGCCGGTGCAGTCATTATTTACGTCTTATTTTGCGATCGCGAAAAAATGAAAGCTGACCTGTCGTGAGCGGAATGGCGCCAGCCACCGTTTTTGAGTGTGAGTATGCTGAAGAAAAAACGGCGGCTGGCGCCGAGCCGCTCATGAAATGAAACAAGATCGCTCCGAATGTTATCCCGATCCGACTCACTTCTTTTTCTATCACGAAAACACGAAAGGACACGAATGTTTTTTTGGTGGTTCCGTTCGGTGGGGGACACATCGTTGAGATTCGCAAGGCGGGCGAGCACATAGACTCGCCCCTACGACGATGTCAGTGAATTCTCTGAGCCTTGTGTGTGAATGACGGCGGCTGGCGCCGTACCGCTCATGGTTTGAAAGCGTTTTACGATCCGCGCATGCGAAAGCCGATGATTCTTTCACCCGGTAAGAATCATCGGCTTTGCTGGTGGGTAGGTTGAATATTGGTAGCTTATTCCGATGGTGGTCCGGCACAGCGGATCAGGTGGTCGTGGTCAATGTAGACGACTTCTTTGGTCTGATCGGTGTTCGAGAAGGGAACGGGCCAGTCGGAGCGGATTGTTTTGTCGTAGTACACGGTGCACTTATAGTGACAGTGGTGTTGACGGGCAGGGCCGACCATTGGAAAGAAGCGGCATTCACCGATTCGGTCGACGATGGGTTCAACAACCATGCGTACGTTGTTGCGTGTTGTTTCCGCCAGGAACCAGACACCGCCGCCTGTTTTGTCTGGCAAGGCGCGAATGACTTCGTCGGGGCTGGGAGGATCAAGGCAGAACAGGGGAGCGTGTTCGCCTTCCACCGGGTCCAGAATCGGGACCTTGGTGTAGCGTTCTTCTTCCCAATAGGTGTCCTCAATCAATTGTGACCAGTAGGCGGTCACAGGGATTAAGGGAGTGGTACGCCAGAAAACTGAGCCGGCATATGTCACTTCTATAAACCCTTTGACCAGCGTGCAACCGCTGGTATTGAGCGTTAATAAGCAGGCACAGCCCAAAAGCAAAGCACGGCGGAATTGCTTCCCGATTTTGAACATCCTTCTTCCTCCGGGTGATTTTAACGAAGTTGTGTAAGAGGAGACTTCGTTATCAGTGTTAGAGAGCATCTGGCTCTGGTAAGGAAATATTCATGTTCTATCAGTAGGCTTCCTGCCTGTTTTAGTAAGAACATGATCCCATATTCTTCTTATCGGACTGTTGGTTCGATAATCTTGTGGGAATTTGACGATTTTGACGATTTAAAGGATAAAACGTATTTTGTGTTGTTTCACTGTTTGCCGAATGGCTGTTGTGCCGCTTCGGCTATTAAAAATGCCTTCCAGGAAAGGATTCTTTCCGGAAGGCATTCTCATGGTCTGTTTTGAATGGTAATGATTACCAGTTTTTAGGGTTCATGAACCACCACCAGCGTTCCGTGCGTGGTCTGAAGTTCAATTTCCATGATCCGTCATCCCATTCCAGTTGAGCTTCCCGCCATCCCAGTGGAACCTGTGGATAAGGGTAGAAAGGCCCGATGTAAGGGAATGCACTGGCACTGTACTCGCTTGGATAAGACACCTGTGCGTAGTTTGGATAGTTTGCATAAGTCGGCCAAGCCGTTTCTGGCAAGTGAGGACTATTGTAGACATTGTTTGCAGCACCCATACCTGGTTGTGGAGCCATGCCTGGGTGAGGAGCCATTGCAGGAGGTCCACCTTGTCCCGGATGAGGAGCCTGATAGTTCATGTAATTCGCAGGCTGAATCATCGGAGCTCGCTGTTGTGGAGCGGGCTGTAGTACCTGCAGGCGATTATCGACCTGTTGTACTCCGGGAACACGTTGGGCGATTTGAGTCGCCATTTGTTGTTCCTGAACGGTTCCGATAGCTCCCTGCAGGATCGCGGTACCATTTTTGAAGCGAATTTCCACGTCGTGAGCTGATGCCAGGACTGGTCCCAGCGCTCTCGCGATATGTTCCGCCATTTGCTGATTATTGACCGCAGGGCCACGATTTTGCGGAGCCTGAGTTACAGGAGCCTGATAGGAAACGGTTTGCACGTTTGAGGCCTGATTCTCAGCAGGTTGTTCAAATTGCGCCTGTTTGAGAGCACCTTTCAGGAACGGATCAGTGGCAGAAGTCTGAGTGATCTCGTCTGGTTTGCGGAAAGGATTCAGACTGGGTTTCTTAGGTTCCGTCCCCAGCGTCGGGACCGGATTACCGGCTGCTTCGGTGACTTCCAGACGGTTGTCAACACGGGAGACGCCTTCGATTCTCGAAAGTAATCGGGTTGCCTGGGCTTTTTGAGCTGCTGTCGGAATTTTTCCCGAAAGTACAGCCACCCCTTTATTATATTCGATTTCCATGTTGTAACCGGTCAACCGGGCTTGTCTCAGAGTGTCAGCGATTTCATTCGCCACTTTCTGATTGTGTGTAGTATTTCCCGATCCAGCGGTCGAACTTGCCTGCTCAGATTTCTTACTTAAGAAATCGAAGGGTCCGGCCATTGTGATACCGGGAGTCACCGCCATGATCCCCAGCGTCAAGACCCACTTACGATACCGTTTCATGAACAACTCCGTTCCCAATTGAGTTTTTGTGTTTTCGTCCATTACATCAGAGCTATATCTATTCGTCAGGTTTACACGGTGAGTCATCCCTGCTGCGC